>JALVYZ010000379.1 GCA_027037705.1 bacterium
GGTAATTTTATCTTAAGCATATCTACTATTTCTGACGCTATCGGGGTATGTTTGTGTTTTATTAAATATTTATCTTCTTTAATTGTTGTTTCTGTTAACTTCATTGATAATATTCCTTCTTTGATTTTTTCTATTGTTATTGGTTTTTCTGAATATTTCTTACTATTGCTCAATCTCACCTCTATATGTTTTAAAAACATATATCCTAAAAATGATACTATTATATGACCTTTTATCCTTTCTTTTTTATAATGATAAATTGGTCTTATATTTAAACTATGCTTTAAATCTCTAAATGCTTCTTCTATATCATATATTGTTTTATGGATTTTTATTATTTCAAGAGCATTTAATGATGCATCTGATGATGCCAAAGCATAAAACCCATCATATTTTTTATCTTCTTCTATTTTTGACAAATCAATTTCATAAGATATTTTGCAATTATTTTCTTTGGTTGTCTTTTCTTTTAAATACTTACTTTTCTTTACTGCTTGATTTCTCTTCAATTTTTCATGAAGTTTTTCTATTAACCTGTTTCTATCTGACTCATCTTTTAATCTTCGTTTGTCTGAATACGTCAGAACTATTTTATGGCATAGAGGGACTTTCTTATATATAAAACCTCTATCTTCCATATCTAAATTTTCTTCATATCCTTTGTAACCTTTGTATATCTTTATCGTTTTTTCTTTTTCTACTATAAATTCTTTGTAACCATAGTAACCATTTTCTTCACTAAAGGATATCTGATTAAAATCACCTTTATTTAATTTATCTTTTATTTCATCGTCTTTTCTTACTGATACTGCCACTATGTAATCATATCCTCGCCCTTTTATTTCATTTAAATTTAGCCATCTTGATATCCCTCTGTCTGCTACTATTGTTATTTTGGAAATCTTAAATTTCCTTTTTAATCTATCTAATGCATCTAACAATGTCGTGGTTTCTGCTTTACTTCCTTCGTATATATCAAATGTTATTGGTATTCCCATCTCATCTATCAATAATGATAACACTATCTGGACTTCATTTATCTTAAAATCTTTACTTAATCCAAATTCTCTAAATTCATCTTCTTTTTTGCTCTCAAAATATAAGGTCGTTACATCAAAAAACGATACTTTTACATTATTGTTAAATATTCCCCTGTTTAAATTAAACAAATGTTTTTCAAGGTCTTCTTTTATATCTTCCAAAAACTCCAATGTCCTATACAAATTGTGCATTTTCAAATCTTCATTTAAATATAAAAAATAATCCTTTTTGTTAAAATATCCTCTTTTAGAACACTCACAGAATAATGCTCTATTTACTACCAATGAAAATATTGTCTTTATTGTTTCTTCTTGATTTTTTATTTTCTTTTGACTCATTAATTTTTTAAAAAAATTATCTAATTTATATGTATTCCATATTTTTCTTAAAACAATATATCCGTAATTAAACTCATTTGCATTTCCATCTTTATTAATGTCTTCAATTTTAACAAATTTTCCCAAAGAAAGTAAATCAATTAATCTCTCGCAAAGATGAGGGAACTTTAAAAGCTTATCTAAGTTACCTAAGTTATAAATAACTCTATGTTTAATTTTGCCATCAGATTTATCACGATAGCTTTCAACGATTTTAAGATATTTTTTTCCGTTAGAGGTATTGATTTTAAGGTACATGTTTATTTCCTGTCACTAATATTATAAAATAGACAATATCATTATTAAATGATATTGTCAAGAGAAAAATTAAAAAAATGATGTTATAATCTTCACATATTTGTCCCTACATAAAATAAGAAATAAAAAATTATTTTTCTGTAACATATTGATTATACATTATTCCAATTTTTAACTGCTTAATTTTTTGGTAAATTCATTCAAAGTCGGGACATCTCCAAATATATTTCCCCATTCTTCAAAAGGTCTGTTTGTTGTTATTATCACTGATTTATTTTCATATCTCCTTCTTATTATTTCAAAAAATTCATCTACATGATTTAATGATATTTTCTTAA
>JALVYZ010000380.1 GCA_027037705.1 bacterium
TGGGAAGATGTTTTAGATGTAATTTTGTAAATTTTTTCAAGTTTTTCTCCTTGATCTAATAAATAAGAATAATGAAATTCATGTCCTCTTGCTTTTTCCCCTTTTTTTGCCAAAAAAGTTTCTTTAAAAAATTTTATTTCTCTATATCCAAGAGATCTCAATCTTTTATCCATAACTGCTTTATCATTGAATATCCCTACCATTGGAAAAAATTTATTTTTAATATATATGCCTTGTGTTAAATACATGAAACCACCACATTCAGCATAAACATATTTCCCTACTTCAACAAAGTCTCTTATTTCACTTAAAATAGAACAATTTTTTGAAAGTTTTTCAGCATACAACTCAGGATAACCACCGCCAAAATATAATAATTGTACTCCTTCTGGTAGATGTTTATCATTTAATGGACTAAAATAAACTATTTCAGCACCTAAATTCTCTAAAATTTTTAAATTATCATAATAGTAAAAACAGAATGCATTATCCTTTGCAACTCCAATTTTAAAATTTTTTTTCTTTTTTGTAGTTTTGATATTATGTTTTAAATTTAATTCAAACCTTGAAAGTTCTAACAACTTTTCAAAATTAACTCTTTTTAAAGCAATTTCTGAAAATTTTTCAATTTTTTCTTTGAATTCTATATTATCTTCGATAGTTACAAGTCCTAAATGTCTTGAAGGAAGATCTGGTAAATCTCCTCTAAAAAAATGTCCAACAATCTCAATGTTACAATAATTAGTTATAGCTTCTTTTAAATATTCTAAATGTCTTTCGCTTCCCACATTATTTAATATTACCCCTTTTACATTTAAATCACTGTCAAAATTTTTATATCCATTAATAACAGCTGCTATGCTTCTTGCCATGCTTTTGCAATCAACAACTAAAATTACAGGCAAATTAAGCCATTTTGCCATTTGTGCAGAACTTCCATCTTCACTAATACCAGAAAATCCATCAAATAATCCCATTACTCCTTCAACTACACCAACATCATTATTAGAAGAAAATCTTGAATAAAAATTTCTAATATTATAATCTTTAGATAACATCCAACCATCTAAATTTATTGAAGTATTTCCAGCAACAATTGTATGGTATCCAGGATCAATAAAATCTGGACCTATTTTAAATGGAAGGACATTGTAATTTAACGATTTTACCCCAGCAATTAATGAAATTGTAATGGAGGTTTTGCCGACACCACTATGGGTGCCAGCAATCATAAATTTGAAAGGCATTACTCTATAATAAAGTTCCAGCCATATTTATCAGGCTTCTCTCCATATTGAATTCCAGTAATTTCATCAAAAAGCATCTTTGCTATTGGTCCTGTCTCTCCATTGTTTATAACAATTTTTTTATCCTCATGAGCAAGCTCACCAACTGGAGATATTACTGCAGCAGTTCCTGTCCCAAATATTTCATCTAATTTTCCATTTTCATTAGCTTCAAAAATTTCATCAATTGAAACTCTTCTTTCTGTGACTTTGTATCCTTTATCATTTAAAATTTTAATTACACTTTCTCTTGTTATTCCAGGTAAAATTGTACCAGTATCTATAGGAGGAGTTAAAATTTCTCCATCAATTACACAGAAAAAGTTCATTGTGCCAACTTCTTCTACATACTTATGTTCTTTACCATCAAGCCATAAAACCTGAGTATAACCTTTTTTCTGTGCTTCAGTTGCAGGATAAAGACTAATTGCATAATTTGCTGCAGCTTTTGTAAAACCAAGTCCACCTTCACAAGTTCTTGAATATTTGCCTGAAGTTATTAATTTAACAGGGTTAAATCCCTCTTTGTAATAAGGACCAACAGGAGATAATATAACCATATAATAATATGTTTTTGAAGGTCTAACACCTAAAAAAGGCTCAGTTGCAAAAATAAATGGTCTAATGTAAAGAGAAGATCCTTTTTTCTGTGGAATCCATGCTCTATCCAATGAAACTAATTCTTTAATTCCTTCTATAAAAATTTCTTTTGGCACTTTTGGCATACATAATCTTTCACAGGTTTTTTCAAATCTCTCACAATTTTTATCAATTCTAAATATATTAATTTTATCATCAACTGTTTTAAATGCTTTTAATCCTTCAAATCCTAACTGTCCATAATGAAGGGAACACATTGCTGGATTTACAGAAATTTCTCCAAATGGGACTATTTTTGGCTTTTCCCATTTTTCATCTTTATATTCCATAATTAACATATGGTCTGTAAAAATTGTTCCAAAAACTAAATTTTCAAGGTCATAATTATCAATTTTGCTTTTTTCAACCTTTTTAATTTCTAAATCTATCATTTTTTCTCCCCTTTACGTAAACTTTAAAAGTTTTTAACAAAATAATGAGGAATATTCAATATTTTTTTTCAAAAAATCTACTTGCGAAACTTTGATTTTTCATTATATTAAAGTAAAAAATTTTAGGAGGATTGGGAAATGGAAATAAAAGAGCTTGAAAAGTTAAAATTAAAGAAAAAATCTGCATGGGAAAAGTATAAAGATGATACATCAAAGGTCTTTAAGTTTTGCGAAAATTACAAAAAATTTCTGGATTTTGCAAAAACTGAAAGAAGAGCATTTTATTACATTTATGATGAGGCTAAAAAAAATGGCTTTACAGACTTTAATGAAGGTAAAGATAAACTAATCTTTAAAAATAGAAATAAAAGCATTGCTATTGCAAAAATTGGAAAAAAGCCATTAAAATATGGAATTAAATTAATTGTATCTCATATTGATGCACCAAGACTTGATCTAAAGCAGAATCCTCTTTTTGAAGAAGCAAATGTTGGGCTATTGAGAACTCACTATTATGGTGGAATAAAAAAATACCACTGGGTTAGCATTCCATTAAGTTTTTTCGGAACATTTATTAAAGAGAATGGAGAAGTGCTTGAAATAATTATTGGCGAAGATGAAAATGACCCTGTTTTTACAATAACTGATCTATTGCCTCATCTTGCGAGAAAGGTCCAGGGAGAGAAAAAATTATCAGAAGCTTTGCCTGCTGAAAAACTTGTTGTAACATTTGGGGGAATACCTTTTTTTGATGATGAAGAAGACAAAGAAGTTAAAGATGCAATAAAATTAAACATTTTAAAAATTTTAAATGAAAAATACAATCTTATTGAGGAAGATTTTTTAAGTGCTGAGGTTGAGATTGTCCCATCATTTAAAGCAAAAGATGTTGGAATTGATAGAAGCTTTGTTGGAGCTTATGGACAGGATGATAGAGTTTGTGCATACACCTCATTGAGAGCAATCCTTGATATGGAGGGCAATGAATACACCACTGTTGTTTTATTTGCAGACAAAGAGGAAATTGGGAGTGATGGGAATACAGGTTGCAAAGCAAGATTTTTAGAGTATATAGTTGCAAATATTTTAAAAATTGCAGAACCTGGAAATGCAAATGAATTTTATTTAAAAGAGGTCCTTTTTAACTCAAAAGCAATTTCTGCTGATGTAAATGGGGCTTTGGATCCTGTTTTTCAGGAGGTTCATGAGCCTCAAAATGCAGCAATTATTGGAAATGGAGTATGTGTTACAAAATTTACAGGTCATGGTGGAAAATATTCTGCAAATGACGCCCATGCAGAGTATATGGGATATATAAGGAATCTTTTTAATAAAAATGGTATAATCTGGCAAACAGGAGAGCTTGGGAAAGTTGATGAAGGTGGTGGAGGAACTGTTGCAAAATTTTTAGCTGAATATGGGATGGATATTATTGATTGCGGAGTTGTTTTGCTTGGTATGCATTCACCATTTGAAATTTCTTCAAAAGTTGATGTGTATGAAACCTATCTTGCTTATAAATGCTTTTTAGAAAAATAGGCGATGGGATTTCCCATCGCCTATTTTTCTTTATTCTGTTGAGCTACTAAATTTCCCTGAATAACAGCATTTCTAATCTGTTCTGCCAAATCTTTTAAACTTCCAGGAGAATGAGGAATTAAAATTGTATTTGTATTTGAATTTAAACCAATATCTTTCAATGTATCAAAATACTGGGTTAAAAGGACTAAATTCATAACTTCAACTGCACTCTCAACACCTAAAGAAGTTCTAAAATCTTCAATGCTCTCTTTTAACCCTTCAATTATTGCTTTTCTCTGATTTGCAATTCCTTCTCCCTGCAATCTTTTACTTTCAGCCTCAGCTTCAGCCTGCTTCACTACCTTAATTTTTTCAGCTTCTGCTTTTTCCTTTGCAGCTTCCTTTAATCTTTTTGCAGCATTTATTTCATTCATTGCTTCTTTAACGTTTTTAGCAGGATCAACATCAGTTACTGGAGCTTTTAGAATAATATATCCAAAATTATCCATTACCTCGCCAAGTTCCTTTTTTATTGCTAAGGACAAGTCGTCTTTTCTTTCAAAAACCTCATCTAAATCAAGTTTTGGCACTTCAGCTCTTACAACATCGTAAATGTATGAGCTAATTTGATCTTTAACACTTGTTAATTTATAAGCGGCCTCATAGATTTTATCTTTGTTTACAAGATATTGAACTGACACAATAATATTTACAAACACATTGTCCTTTGTTTTTGTTTCAACCTGAACATTTAACTGTTGAACTCTCAACGAAAGTTTATATGCAATTCTTTCAATTACAGGTATTTTAAAATTTAATCCTGCAAATGCATGCCTTACATATTTTCCAAGCCTTTCAATCACAAAAACTTCCTGTTGCGGAACAATAAAAAGTGAATCAAAAATTATAAGCAATACAACAACAGGAATTGCAATATATTTTAAATTTACAAATAGATTTGAACTGAAAAATCCTGTTACAGTTAAAATAAATGTTAAAATAATAATAAAAAATATTACAATGAAAATTTTGACTGGTAAGGGAACCTGTTTTTTATCCATTTAGCACCTCCAATATTTATGAATTAAAAAAATCAATTAAAATTTTTACATCTTTTGAAGATAGCAGTGCTCCAATTCTATAAACATCATCATGTGTAATCACATGAATTTCAAGACCTTTTTCAAAAGAGGAGTATTTATCAGACCTGTAAACAAAATGTCTTGGCACAACCTTTATTATATTACTTTTATCAATTGTTTTTTCTGAAATTAAATATCCTAAAAAATATCTCTTAATTTTAAAAGTGTTATTGAATTTTTCAATTTCCCAGGAACTTAATGCATCTTTATTTCCAATAAAAAAAGTTAAAAAAGACATAAATAAAGCTGTCCCTGGGAAAAATAACCGACACCATACAGGTTTTGGCGGAATAATGAGAAATGTAAAAATAGCAAAAAGTAATAAAACTCCTGAAAATATAATAAAATCTTTTGGCATTTCATTAAATGGGATATTAATACTTATCCTGTTTTCAGATATTTTGTTTACCTTTGATGAGAGATTATCTCTTGTAATTCCTAAAGCACACGATTTATCTATAACTTTTAAACCGCATTTTTCTAATTTTTCTGCTAAAATATATATTTTTATTTCCCCTTTTTTAAAACTCAATTTACTGAGCTTATATGATTTTTTAGTTTTATCTCTAACAGAAACAATAAAAGTCATTCTATATTTTTCAATAATAATCTCAGCGTCTTCAAAAGGAATAATTGCATTTTTCCAAAAACTTTTTATTAAAATTTTTTTTTCTTTTAAATCAACTTCATTTTTTATTCCAAAAACTATAAAAAAATGAGCTATTCCATAAAAAATAAATAAAGAAAATCCAATACTAACAATTATTACATTTTTACTGGAAAAGAATATTCCCATTAATCCAATAGAGATGAAAATTATCCCAACTAAAATAGTGAGAATATAATCAGGAACAAACTTTATTTTTTCATTTTTTTCTACGGGAATGAAATTCGTTATAAAAAGAAGCATTTATTCTGTTTATATCCAAAAATCTAAAAAAATCAAGAAGAAATCTCCTTGATTTTTTAATTTTATTAACTAATAATACTAATGACAGTTTTTTTTTATGAGGAGGAGAGATGGCAAAAAAAGATTACTATGAGATTTTGGGCGTGAGCAAAAATGCAACCCAGGATGAAATAAAAAAAGCATATAGAAAACTTGCAAGAAAATACCATCCAGACGTTAATCCTGGAGATAAGCAAGCTGAAGAAAAATTCAAGGAAATCCAAGAAGCTTATGAAGTTTTAGGAGATCCTGAAAAAAGAAAAAAGTATGACCAATTTGGGACAGCTGATTTTGAAGGATTTAATTTTGATGATTTTACATCACAAGGTGGGACATATTATAGGACTTATAACTTTGATGTTGGTGATTTTTCCTCAATTTTTGAAGATTTATTTGGTGGTGGATTTAAAAGGAAAAGAGGGGAATATCATTCCACAGGATTTGATTTTAATATTCCTCAAAAAGGTGCTGATATAGAAGCTGAATTAGAAATAGACTTTATTGATTCAATATTAGGTGGTGAAAAAATTATTTATGTGAAAGGTAGTCCTATAAAGGTTAAAATCCCAGAAGGAATTAGAGAAGGACAAAAAATAAGACTTGCAGGAAAAGGTGAACCTGGAATAAATGGCGGGCCAAACGGAGATTTATACATAAAGATAAAAGTAAGAAAGGATCCTAAATACAGTAGGGAGGGAGATGATTTATTTTTAAAGGTGCCAATTTCAATTACAGAAGCTTATTTTGGAGGGATTATTGAGGTTAATACTATTAAAGGAAAAATAAAATTAAAAATTCCTCCAAAAACAAATAGTGGTAAAAAATTCAGAATTAGAGGAAAAGGAGTTAAAAATCCTAAAACAAAAGTAGCAGGAGAT
>JALVYZ010000381.1 GCA_027037705.1 bacterium
TGAAGCAGAAGGGTTAAATTTCATATCTCCGTTTGTTTAAGCAAAATATTTATTCAATTTTTCTATAACCTCTTTTTTGTTAAATGGTTTATTTATTATATCAAGAATAATATTTTTTCTTTTAAACTCTTCTATTTTTTTACTTATAGCACCTGAAACTACAAAAATTGGGATATTGTCATTAATTTCTTTTATTTTTAATATTGCTTCTTCTCCGTTCATAACTGGCATATACCAATCAATTAGAATAATATCAATTTTCTTTCCTGATTTTACAATTTCCAGAGCCTCTTTCCCATTGGTAGCACTTATAACATTAAAATTTAGATATTTTAACATTTCTCCTTCAACTTCTCTGATATTTTCTTCATCTTCTACAAGAAGGACTGTTTTGTTATATAAATTTTTTGTTAATTCAATTTCAATATCTTTTTCCTCTTCTTTTTTTATCTCTTTATCTGAAATCAATGGAAATTTTATTAAAAAAGTTGTGCCCTCTCCTTCTTTTGATTTAACTTCTATCTCTCCATTATGCATTTTTACAGTATTGTAAACTATAGATAATCCAAGACCTGTACCTCTCTGTCCATCTTTCTGTTTGGTTGTAAAAAATGGTTCAAAAATTTTATCTTTGATTTCTTCAGGAATTCCTATACCATTATCAGATATTGATAATATCATAAAATTATTCTCTTTTTTTAAAATAATTTCAATTATGCCTTTTTCTCTTTTAGCCAGGATAATTGCATCTCTTGCATTTATAATTAAATTAATTAATAATTGGATTATACTGTTTTTATCACACTCAATCCCAAAATTATTTCCTTCAATAATATGATTCAATTCTATATTTGAAGGAATTGCGGATTTAACAATATCAATAGATTCTTTTAAAATATTTTCAAAATTAAAAATTGAGAATTTGTATTTTTCTTGAGAGGAAAGCATCTTTATTTTATTTATTAAACCTTTAGCTGATTCAATACTTTTCTTAATTTTGTTAATATAATTTAATGCTTTTTGATCATTTGAAAGTATTATTTCTAACATTTCAAGATTTAATGAAATGCCTGTTAGAATATTATTAAAATCATGTGCAATACCTGCTGATAGTTCGCCAAGAGCTTCTAATTGGCCAACTTTCTTTAAAGATTCTTCTATTTTCACCTTATCTGTAATATCCTCTTGCATAATTACAACTCTTTCCACATTTGAATTTCTATCCAATATTGGGAACATAATAACATTTAAAATCCTGTCTCTTCCTCTTTTTGTTACAGTTTTTAATTTATATTCAAAATTTTTTATAATTAATGGTTTCCCTTTAAAAACTTCTTTAATATATTCAAATTCCTTACTATTTTTAAAAATTTTGTCTCTAAATATGTTATATCTACCGTTAAAATCTTCTTTTTTTAATCCCCATAACTTTTCCCATGCTTTATTAGCATCAATTGCAGTTCCATCTTTATCAAAAATCTGAATAGAAACTGGAGATTGTTCAAACAAAGCTCTAATATAATTTTCTCTTTCTTTAAGCTCTTCTGTTCTTTTATTAAAAAAATACACTAACTTACCAAGTTCATCATTTTTTCGATATTCTATTAATGGATTATTATTATCTTTGGATTGAGCCAACTGTAAGGTTATTTTTTTTAAAGGAGATAATAAATAATGTTTAATTAGAAAGAAACCTAACAAAAGAATTATTATCTGAGAAAAAATTAACCATACAATAATATCCCAGGAAATATTACTCACCATAGCGCTTAATAATTTTTGAGGAATTACAATTCCAATTTTCCAATAAGTTTTTGGCATATAAAATAAACTACAAATAGCAGGTTCTTTTAGAATAAGATCATTTTTTATTATAAAATTTTCTAATTTTGAAGAAAAATTAGATTTTAATGGATTTATTATTGAAGTTGCAATTAAAATTGCCTCATCTTTGGTTATTTGATATGATTGATTTGAAATATTATCAACAATTTGTGAAAAAATTTTACTCTTTTTCTTTGCAAGAGAGATTAACTCATTATCAATTTTATTAATTTTCTTCTCTATTAATTCAAATTCTTTATATTTTTTAGCAAGGTCCTGTAATTTTGTAAAATTCTGATTTTTTCTTTTTTCTTTGAAAATTATAGTTTTATCAGGAAAATATAAAATGTGATTCTCTCTATCAAGTACAAATATATATCCCTGAAGCTTATTCGCATAAAAAGAGAATAGTTTTTCTAAACCTTCTAATTTCAAATCAACAGTTGCTACACCTAAAAATTTATTTTTTTCTTTTATTGGAGCAGTGCAAGTAACCATTGGTTGTTTGGAATAAGGATCAGTATAAAGTCTTGACCAATAAGTATTAGAATTTATTAAATATTTTGCTGGGACATACCATTCTTCATGAAAATATCCTTTGCCAGAGGGATTATTATAATTCCTATAATAAATTAATATCCCTTTTTCGTTTCTTCCCCAAAAAAAACTTCTATAAAATCTATTTTTATTAAAAGTATAAGGTTCAGGCCATACTCCGCCACCTGCAATTATATTTTCATAACCTGATAAATTTAAAAGACCTGGAATTACTTTTTTAAAAATATGATTTTTCTTTTCAAGAGTTTTATAAATACCTGCTTCTGATATAGATAAAGATTCAGCAGTTTTTATTTTATTCTCAAGTTCTAAAAGAATTGTGCTTGCAATATTTTCAATTTTTTGTTGTTCAAATTTATAAAAAATTGGATGAGCTATATTTTTTATTATCAAAAAAGTTGTGATTGAAGAAAAAATAATTATAAACACAAATAATAATGAAATTACCTGTTGAATAAAATTCCTAAAATTTTTTTCCAAAATTTATCCTTTTAAAAATTTTATAATATTAATCTAATTTAAATTGCTTAATTTAGTCAAGTTAAATTGAGAAAAAAGAAAATTATTTTTTATAGATAGGTTTATTTAATTTCCAGCTTACCTTTTTCAAAGAATTTATTTTAACCAAATCTTTTAGCTTTTTATCGCATCCATAACCCTCTAAAAAGTCATCTATCATCTTTTCATCTAATTCAAAGTTGTAATATTGAAACTTATAAAAAGACCTTATAAATCTTTGAATATTTTTTAATTTATCTTCTTCTTTTTCAGAAAAAAAACTTTTATCAAAATCAATTAAAAATATATTGCTATCTTTATCGATTAAAAAATTTTTCAAATGAAGATCCCCATGAATAACATGTAAATCATGCAATCTTTTAATAAATTTCCCAATCTCATAAAAATCAACATCCTTTTTCTGCAGTAACAATTCAATTACATCTTCTGCATTCTCAATTTTTTTTGAAATAAAAACTCCTTGATACCAAAAATATTTTTTAAAAAATATAATTCCCACTGGTTCTGGGACATTTAAGTTATTTTTAAAAACATAATTGTGTATTACAAGCTCATTTATAAATCTTTTTTTAGAAAAAAATATATCAGAAAAAAAATTTCTAAATATTCCTCCATGAAAATAAAATCTTAAGATATAACCATCAATATCTAAAACATATCCTCTTCCAGAATTAAAAATCTTGCTTTTTGCATCAAGTTTTTGTAAGAAATCTGTATCTTTTAAATATGCTGTAACATTACCGGATTTATAAATGTTAAAATCATCAATTAATAGATTTTTCATAATTTCCCGTAGAGAAATAATGTATTTAAATTTTATTCTTGAAAGTTATGAAGATATAGGTTTTGTTACCACAATAGACAGATTTAAGGCAATAGTAAAAATCACAATTTCACCATATTTTGAAAAAGATTTTAACAATATCATTGACGACTTAAAAAAAGAAATTGATATTGAGGAGATAGAAAATGCTTGAAAAATTTAATATAGAAAAGATATTGAAAACAATATTAAAAAATGGTGGTGATTATGCTGAAATATTTTATGAAAATAGAAAAGAAACAAATATTGTATTCGAAAATGGGAAACTTGAAAAAGCTCAGTCTGGCTTAGATTCAGGAATAGGATTAAGATTATTAATGGATGGGAATACATTTTATGCATACACAAATGAAATTACAGAAAAAAATTTAATTGAGATTGCAAATAAATTAGCTCAAATTTCTTCATCAAAATCAAAAAACATAGATACAATTTCTTTTGAAAAAAAGAGTGCATTAATAGAAACAAAAGAAGAAGTAACAATTTCAAAAAAGATAGAAAAAGTTTTTTTAGCAAGAGATTTTTTATCAAAATATAACCCAAATATTGTACAATTTAAAATTGTTTATATGGATAGTTTTCAAAAAGTTGAGATTGTAAATTCTCTTGGTAATATAGTTAATGAAGATAGAGTACAAACAGTGTTTTTAACGCAGGTTGTTGCTCTCAAAGATAACATACTTCAAACAGGTTATGAACCAGCTGGTGGAGCTCAAGGATTTGAAATTTTTAATGAAATTGATCCTGTTCAGGTAGCAAAGATTGCTGCAGATAGAGCAATTCAAAATTTGACAGCCAAAAAAATAAAAGGCGGAAGAATGCCTGTTGTTTTATCATCTGAGGCTGGAGGGACAATGATCCATGAAGCTATTGGACATGGACTTGAGCTTGACCTTGTTAATGATGGAATGAGTGTTTATAAAGATAAAATTGGGCAAAAAGTATCTTCAGAAAAAATAACAATAATTGATGATGGAACAATTCCATTTAAAAGAGGTACAACAAAATTTGATGATGAAGGCACTCCAACACAAAAAACAATTTTAGTAGAAAATGGGATATTGAAAGAATATATGAGTGATATTTTAAATGCTCTAAAAGCTGGAAGAAAATCTACAGGAAACGGAAGAAGAGAATCTTACAGATTTAAGCCAATCCCAAGAATGACTAATACTTATATTGCACCAGGAAATGATAATCCTGAAGATATTTTAAAAAGCGTTGACAAAGGAGTTTTTGTTAAAAAAATGGGTGGTGGACAGGTAAACACTGTAACAGGAGATTTTGTTTTTGAAATAAGTGAAGGTTATTTAATTGAAAATGGCGAAATTGGAGAACCTATTAGAGATACAACTTTAATAGGCAATGGACCAGAAATTTTAAAAATTATAGATATGGTTGGAAATGACCTTGGTTTTGGTATAGGCACTTGTGGAAAAGACGGACAAGGAGTTCCTGTTAGTGATGCTCAGCCAACTCTCAGGATTCCAGAAATTGTTGTTGGTTAATGATAATAAGTGCAAGTAGAAGGACTGATATTCCTGCTTATTTTGGAGAAAAATTCTACAAAGACCTGCAAAAAGGTTCATTTACAATAATAAATCCATTTAACAATAAAAAGAAAACAATCTTTTTTAAAAAAAATGAAATTGATGGAATTGTTTTCTGGACTAAAAACCCATATCCTTTTTTTAATATTGTAAAAAAAATAAAAGAAGATGGTTATAAATTTTACTTCCATTATACATTAAACAATTATCCTTCATCACTTGAACCATTAAGATTCAATTTAAAGACAAGAATTGACCATTTAAACAATCTATTTGAAATAATTTATCCGTACAAAATTTTTTGGAGGTATGATCCAATTATTTTAAATGACTCATTTAGCATTAACTTTCATGTTGAATCATTTGAATTAATTCTTTATCATATCCACCCTTTTATAGACAAAATTGTAGTATCATATTTAACAATTTATAGAAAAATTAAAAAATTTTTTAATAAAATAATAGAGGACAAAAACATCCAAATTGAACTTCTTAGAAAACTATCTGAAATTTCGGGAAAATTTAATAAAAAGATTTATATCTGTTGTTATAAAGAAAACTTAACTAATTTCAACATATTTCCTTCAAAATGTATTGATGCTTCTTATTTTGGATTAAATGGAAAAAAGCATAGCGGCCAAAGACCACTATGCAATTGTGATAAAAGCATTGATATTGGATTTTATGGAACTTGTAAAACTAATTGTTTGTATTGTTATGCTAAATAAATTTTTTTCTTAAAACTTTTTTGTCTAATTTTCCTACACTTGTTTTTGGAAGTTCGTCTACGAATATAATTTTATCTGGAACTCCATATTTAGGTATTGTCCCATTTTCTACAAACTTATCAAAATGTTTAATAAGTTCTTCCTCTGTAACTTTATCTTTAAAATCTGGCTTTAAAACAACAAAAGCCACAGGTCTTTCTCCCCACTTTTCATGTGGAGCACCAACAGCAGCAACTTCGCTTACAGATTCATGTTGAGTTAAAATATCCTCAATTAAAAGTGAAGATACCCATTCTCCACCTGTTTTAATAACATCTTTTAATCTATCAGTTATTTTTAAGTACCCTTCTTCATCAATATATCCAACATCTCCTGTATGTAACCATCCATATTCCCATAACTCCTCTGACCTTTCCTTCTCTTTAAAATAACCCTGTGTTAGCCATGGTGTTCTAACAACAACTTCACCAGTAGAACTTCCATCATGAGGTAAAAATTTTCCTTCAGGATTCATTATCCTTAAATCAACTAATGGGATTGGCAATCCTGTTTTTGTCCTTATATCTATTTGTTCTTCTTTTGGTAAATTCAGCATTTTAGGTTTCAAATATGACAATGTCAATACTGGACAAGTTTCACTCATCCCATATCCAGTATAGATATCAATACCTAAATCCATTGCAAGTTTACATAATCCTTTAGACAATGCTGAACCACCTATAATTACTTTCCAATTTGATAGGTCTACTTCTTTTGCTTTAGGATGTGTAAGAAGCATATGTAATATTGTAGGGA
>JALVYZ010000382.1 GCA_027037705.1 bacterium
GAACTTCATTTCCATTATCATCTAAAATTTTAATAACATTTCCTGGTAAAGGTTTACCAACTGTTCTTCTTCTATATTCTGCTGGATCAGAAACCTTGCACCCACATATTGAACCTACATCCTGAGTGCCTAAATCGCTTGTAATAACTCCACCCATCCTTTCTTCTGCTTCCTGTGCTACATCTGGTGGTAAGTATCCTCCAGCAGATCTTATAAATCTCAAATATTCAAGATTGTATTTTTCAACTTCTTTTTCAAGCATTCTTACTAAATGAGTTGGCACAACTCCTATTGCTGTTACATTCTCTTTTTCCATTAATTCAAGTGCTCCTTCTGGAGTAAACTCTTCAAGTAACACTATTTTTGCTCCTGCAATAGGTGCTGCAAAATAAACAAGAGTCCCTGCTGCACCTCCAGCATGTGGTGCAATTGCTGCAACTGTATCATTTTTTGTTAAAAACCATAATTCTATTCTTCCCTTAGATGTGCATAATCTTGGAGCAATAGGCCATTCAACTAATTTTGGAATTCCTGTTGTGCCAGTGGTTGATGTTAATAATGCAACATCTGTAAATGGATTAAATCTTCTCTTTTTAAATTCTTCTTCTGGTAAACTTTTTTTAGCTTTTGCTATCTGCATAATAGAATAAAAATTATCTCCAAATCCTTCTGGCACCTCCTCTTCAAGCAGATAAAAATATTTTATTGTTTTATGCTTTTCATTTAGTTCCTGAAACATCTGCACATAGTCATGTTTTCTGTAAATATGAGGGATAACAACAGCTTTAGCCTGCGTTCTTTCTATCATATAATCTAACTCTCTATGCCTCATATAAGGATAAACTGTTAATGAAATTAAGCCAGCTCTTTCAGCAGATATTCTTGCAAGCATTCCATAAGCAGTATTTGGAGTTTGAATGATTACAACATCATCTTTTTTAAGTCCTGATTCTATAAAATGGGATGCAATACTATCAATTAATTCTTTTGCCTCTCCCCATGTAATTCTGTACTTAGAATCAACTAATGCTTCTCTTTTGGGATATTTTTTTGCATTTTGAGCCCAGTAATCATAAAATGTTTCATCTGTCCAGTAACCTGCATTTTTAAACTCTTCAACCATTTCATCAGTATATCTAATTACTCTCATTTTTTACCTCCATCATTTTAGTTGATGCGATAATGCGTAAATGCGTAAATGCGTTTAATTTTTTTAATAATCATCTTTATCTTCGCATATTCTCATTTTCACATCTACGCATTAACGCAATATCATTGCGAATCTTTGATGAGAAATGAATATCTGATTTTTTGGAAAATCTTTTTAATGAATTGTTTTTGCATTGAATTTCTCCTCTTTAGCAAAATCCTTCACATAAGAATTTTACTAAAGAGAGGCAGGCATATCTTTTGCCCGCCTTTTTATATTAGTGTTGGTGTTAAATTTTTTGTTATTTATAGTTATTAATCGTAATTCATTGTAATTTATTGTTATTTAACTGAACACAATTCATTGTTCACTAACCCTTTACTAACATCAATTAACCTGCAACTAACATAATCATTACTCCCGACTCCACACTCCACACTCCAAACTATTTATACTAATATCTCCAAATTACCTTAACCCATAAATTCTTTAATTGAGGTGCATTTCTTTCGTAAATTGTCTGTTGATATCTTACTGTTACAAAAAATCTTTTTATTTGAAACCATACACCAGGACCAATTGCTAACTGTTTTGAATGAAGTTCTTCATCTTTTTCTATTATCTGTTTTAATGGAGCAGGTAACTTACCTTTACCGTCATAATCATCATCTGTTGTCTGTTGATACCAGAATCCACCAATTCCTATTCTGAATTTTTTATTTAACGCATAAGAGATATTATAGTCAAAGTGAAACTCCTGACCAGGTGTTCTATCAAGCTTTACTCCATATGGAGTTGGATGATCATCTTCTTTTGTGCTGAAGTCATACATAAATTTTAATGAAATTTCCCATGGACCAGGAAGATATGTAACTGCAAATACTGGCTCAAATGTCCAATAATTGTGATGCATATTTGCCTGAAAATTATCATCATCACTTATTCCTGGAGTATAAATATCAGGCAATGAGAAAACAGTATGCAATTTACCACCTAAAAAATGATGTGCTAAAATAAATGGACTGTAGATAAAATATGGAAAATAAAAATCTGAATAACCAGATTCACCTTTTGGTCCAACTGGAGCATTGAATTTAAAATGTGAATAAAGTAATGGAATAAATAAATGTTGACCATAACTTCCATTTAATAATTTGTACTTGCTTATCCATATTGTTCTTAAAACATCCGCAAAAATAGTTGCATGGTCTAATACCCTTGTCCCATTTGGAAATCTTGCTTCATTACCCCTGTTATCTTTCAACTTTGGAGCATTTAACATTGCAAAATAATTTACTCCATAAAATCCTGGTGGTGGAACTGCTGCAACTAAAAATCCCTCTGCTCCATTTGGATATACTCCACTACCTCCTGCAAATAACGGGATAGCACATAATGAAAAGATAAAAACCAATAGACTTAATAAAATTTTTTTCATGCTTACCTCCTTAATGTAGTTTATGCGTAAATGCGTATATGCGTATATGCGTACTCATTTCTTTTTCCCTTTTTGATATTTTATAAAATTTAGAATCATTCTTCTTAATTTTTCTATTTCTTCAAAAATCTCATTATACTCTTTTTTAGCAACATAATTTAATTTATCCGTTATTATTAATAAAGTTTCTAATTCAGATAATGAACCTAATGCAATATATAGAAATTGAATGAATTCTTTTATACTCTGTCTTGCTGCTCCTTCTGCAATATTTGTTGGTATTGAAACTGCACTTCTCTGCATTTGTAAAACAATTCCAAATTTTTCATTATCTGGAAAATTTTCAGTAAGCTTATATATTTTTTCAACCAATTTTATCCCTTCTTTCCAAATATCTAAATCTTTATGAGTTATCATATTTTACAATTTTTTTGACAACACATTATCGCATTTACACATCTACGCATTTACGCATCCACTCATTTTCACATCTACGCATCTACTCATCCACGCATTCACTCATTTTCTCCCCATCTTTTAAACAAATTATGCTCTATATTAAATTGGTCTAACGCTTTTCCAATTGTTTGATTAATAATATCATTAATATCCTTTGGTTCATGGTAAAATGATGGAACAGGGGGCAATATTATTCCACCATTTAATATTACCTTTTTCATTAACTCAATATGAGATAAATTTAAAGGAGTTTCTCTCACAATTAAAACAACTTTTCTCCTCTCTTTTAAGCATACATCTGCAGCTCTGATTAACAGATTTACATTAAAAGAATTAGCAATTCCTGATAAAGTTTTAATAGAACAAGGTGCAATTATCATACCTTCAGTTTTAAAAGAACCGCTTGAAACTTTTGCTGCCATATCTTTAATATCATAAACAATATCTGCTAAATTTTTAACTTCCTCTATACTCCAATCTTTAACTTCTAATTTCAAAGTTAATTCTGCACTTTCTGAAATAATTAAATGAGATTCAACACTATCAATACTTTTTAAAACTTCTAAAAGTCTTATACCATAAATAATTCCTGAAGCTCCTGAAATCCCAACAATTATTCTTTTTTTCATTTTTAAATTAATTAGTGTTGGTGTTGGTGATGGTGTTAGTTCTTAATAATTTTAAATTTTGAATTTTAAATTTTAAATTAACCATTTTCACTAACCTTAACTAACCTTAACTAACCTCAATAACTTCAACTAACCTCCCATCGCCTATAGCCAAGAGACTCTTGCCATTTTAGATTTTTCATTAATTTCCGCATCTTCGCATTTACGCATCCCCGCATATTCGGTTTATCACTTTCTCACACAACTTCTCACAACACTCCAATATCTTTTCAATATCATTTTTTGCAATATTGTCAAAATGAATTCCAGCTACAGCAACAACTTTTTTATTTAAAGCTTTTGAAACTTTTTCTGAAAACATTTTAGCCACTATATCTTCTTTATGAGCTGGTAAGGTTATAACTGATGTTGTAATTGTATCTTTTCCTTTTTTAATAATTGAAGCAGTGGGATATGAAATCCCAACTGCTCCTATATGATATTCCCCTCCTCCAATAATAATTACCAAATCTTCCCCTACTTTAATAATATTTGCAGTAAGTTTAAAATCATCAATTTTTTCCTCTACCTTAATCAAGCCCATATTCATCCCAATTATCAAGCACTTTCTTTTTCATTTCTTCGTCAAGGAAAATTTCCATTGGTTTTCTCTTCCATTCAAATGGAATTGTTGCAATCATTTGAATTCTACTTACAAGTGATCTTCTATCCATATAATCTTCCCATATTGGCAATGATGGGTCAAGAGGTGTTGACCTTGCCTTTTTGATTAATTGGGTATCCTCAATTGGATTGTATCTTGTAGATAAAGCCCACATTACCTTATCCCAATCATCTGCTGGAATATCATCATCCACTACAATAATTCCCTTTAATCCATAATGTCCTGTATAGCTTGCCATTACTGCATCTGCTACCTGCTGAGCGTGGCCTGGATACATCTGTTTAACTGACACAATTGCCCAGAATCTTCCAGTTGATTCTGGTGGAATGAAAACAGATTGAATTCCTGGAATTTTCATTGTCATTAAATCTGTCCATAAAGTAGCAGTTCTATTTAATGATTGAATCATGTGTGTGTCTGTAATTGGTTTTCCAACTGTTGTTGACCAGAAAATATAATCATTTCTCATATAAACTCTTTTTACATCAATCCAAGGTTTAGGCCATTCATCACTTTTTTTACCAGAATAGTAACCTGTGTATTCTCCAAATGGTCCTTCTTTTCTGAAATTTTCAGGATTTGGGTCAACAAATCCAGCTAATACTATTTCTGCTGTTGCATCCATTGGTAATCCAGTTATTTCCTCTTTTATAACATCAATAGGCTCCCCTCTCAATGCTCCCATTACATCAAGCTCACTAACCTGTCCCATTGTTGGTGATGAACCTGTTAAAAATCCAAGAGGATCCCCACCAATTACATATAATACTGGCATCTTTTCGCCACGTTCTCCATACTGTCTTAACATAATTTCAGCATGTTTTCCTTTGATTAACTGCAATCCAACACTTTTTTCATCTAAAATCATTCCTCTGTAAGTTCCAAGATTTACCCAACCTGTATCAGGATCTTTTGTTACAAGATAAACTGCTGTACCAAAAAATCTTCCACCATCTTTTGGATACATAAAGGGGACAGGTATATCAAATAAATTTATATTATTCCCTTCAATTACATTTTCTAAAACTGGACCTGAATCAACATAGTTTGGTGGAATTAATTCTTTTGTTGCTAATTCCATCCAATGTCTTGACATTTCACACATTGATGTACCTACTGGCAAACCAAGTGCAATTGCGAATCTCTCTTTTGTAGAATAAGCACTTGTTAATACTGGATTTTTATATCCTTTTACATTTTCAAATAGAAGAGCTGGACCTTTTTTCTCTTCATTAATTTTAGCAACATGGGATAACTCTAAATTCCAGTCCACTTCCTTTTTCACTCTTTTTAGCTGTCCATGTTCTTCACATTTCTTAATAAAATCCCTTAAATCCATTTTCATAAAATTTACCTCCAATTTTTATTTTATTTTTAAAGTTATTTCCTAATTAAAAGTTCAGAAAGAATCTTTAATTAAAACATGATAGCGAATTTTAATTATAATCTTTTTTATAAAAATCCCTTTTTTAACCTTCATTTAATTTTAACTCCATGGATTAAGAAGTCAACCATTGCTCCCATTGCACCTTTAGAAGCATCAAGTTTTTTCTTTTCTTCTTCTCTCTTTTTATTCCATACAGATTCTGGTCTCACCTGTAAAATTATTACATTTTCAGGGAATTTCATATCTTTATCAATTCCAAATTCAATATCATATGGCTTTCCATAATAATCTTCAATTCTAATAGCGACTTCACATAAATATCTAATTTCTTCATCAGTTAAACAGAACTTATTTCTCCTCTCTTCATCTACCTCTTTTTGAACAATATCACTTCCACCTTCTCTATAAACACATTCTATCTCTTTAGCACCTTTCACCCTTTTAACAACTTCAAAAGTTACTTTATCAATTAAATAAGTATCAGGAGTAACAAGTCCACTAACCACTGCTTCACCGAGACCATAGCTTGCATCAATTGATATTTTTGATAAATCTCCATTAACTGGATTTAATGTAAAAATAACTCCAGATACTCTTGAATTCACCATTTTAGGGATTCCAACTCCTATATTAAAAATTAGTCCCATTCCCCTATTTAATCTATAATGTATTGCTTCAACATTATAAGAACTTGCCCAGCACATTTTAATATATTTAATTAAATCATCATGTCCCCTTATATTAAGATATGTTTCCATTTGTCCAGGCATACTAACAGCACCACTTGAACGGACTGCAACAGGAACATCTTTAACCCCAACCTGATCGCAAAGTTTATCATAATTTTCTAAAATTTCTTTCTCAAGATCTTTTGGCATATCAGCTTCTTCAATCATATTCATTAATGTTTTACTGATTTCTTTTACTTGTTCATTATTAGGAGTGGGATATTTTTCAACTAATCTCTCCATCTCTTTCTTTATCCCAGACTTATCAACAAAGTAATCATTTGCCTTTATTGTTATTGCAAAGCCGGGACTTACAGGAATCCCGGCATGGAGCATTTCTCCTAAATTTGCATTTTTCTTTCCAACAAGGTTGAAATTTTCACCTTTAAGTTCATTATACCAGATTATGTTTCTATTACTTAAATCAGTCATTTTAAATTCCTCCAGTTAAGCTCTTTCAAGAATTTTTACATATCCCTCATCACCATCAATCTCAATCAAATCTCCAGTCTTAATGACAGTTGTGGCATTACCTGTTCCAACAACTGTTGGTAATCCATACTCTCTACAAACAATAGCAGCATGACACATTGGACCTCCAACATCTGTTACTGCACCTGCAATTTTAGTAAATGCTGGAGCCCAGCTTGGAGATGTTGTTGGTGCTACCAAAATTTCTCCTTCCTGTAATTGGTCTAATTCTTCAACTTTTCTAATAACTCTTGCTTTTCCAGAAACCTTTCCAGAAGAACCTGGAGTTCCATGTAGTACATCAGTTTCTCCTTCTTCCCCTGTTTCTAAAGCAGATAACCACTTTTTCAATGTATCAGTGGTGACTCCCCATAGCACAATTGTAAATGGCTCAGTTACTTTCTCTGGTGGAATACCAAGAGCTGGTGGAGGTGTCCATTCTTCAAATTTTTTGTAAACTTCTTTTCTCCATGCAATTTCATCTGGCCAGTAACTTCTACCTGCTGGGATTGTCCCTGTTGCCCAGTTAGCAGTTATATCATGTAAGGTTACTTTAATTTCATGTCTATTCATATACCATATATCTTCCACATCTTTTATAACATCCCAATTTACTAAAATTTTTGCAAGGTCTCTCATCTTATTCCAGAAAATACTATGGAAACAATGTTCAACATAAAATAGGTGATTTTCAACATATGGAAAAACTTTTTTTGACAGATTAAGCTGCTCTTCAAAGGCTTTTCTTGTATCTGCATCTTTTATAAGTTTTAAATATCCTTCAACTATTTTTTCACTTTCTTCTTTAACTTTTTCTATATCTCTTCCAACTTTGTTTCCTTTTTTCAATTCAGCAATATGCATTTTAATTGAAGATAAAGGGATATTTAAATCATCATTCCAGGATTTATCATCATGATACCATCCAGTTCCTGTGGAAATCCAGAACCATGGATCTCTTGCTTTTTCAAATTCCTCAAGCCATTTTTTTCCTGCTTCATTTTCTTCAAGCTTTTTTCTTAATTCTTCAAAATCTGAATATGATTCAATTAAATCTGCTAATTTTAATTCAAGAGCAAGTTTTGCAAGTCTTATTAATTCTGCATCTGGTTTATACATAACAACATCAATTCCTGATACCATCTTAGTTAAATTATGCATTGGAATATCTGGGAAAATTTGATTTGCAGTATTTATAAATGTAACATAAGCAGCATATCCAAGATTTAACTGTTCAAAGTGATACTGCCAGATTTTAAATCCAAGGTCTATAAGTTCATCATATTTCTTCAACAAAAGATAGCCACTGCTTAATCCTCTATGTTCAAAAACAACACTATCATCTTCCATATCAGGTAAATCGTTAAATGATATACTTTTAAGCTCATCAATTGTTGCATTTGCTTTTTTAAGCCAGTTTTCATAAATAGAATCCCAGTTTTCATAGTAATGTCCAGCTCTTTTTAAGAAATGCTGGACTCTCTCTTCAACTTCTTTCTGATCAAGAACAGGCACTGGTGTAATGTAAACATAACCATTTAAAATTCTATGGTCTATACCCCTCGCAGGTGGTACCATAAAAATTCTGTTGTTATACTGTGATAATCCAAGAAACCACGCTTCATCCCAAATTAAATCAAATGGTGGATGGGGTTTTGGATAATGCAATCCGTCATAGTACCACAATACGCTTTCTTCATATTTTTTTCTTTCTGGATCCTTTTCAGTTGCCCATTGGTAGTAATATGGATACATTCTCTCCCAGCCTTCTGTGCCAGGAATTGGTTCAATTTCACTTGCAAATTTAAATCTTTTATTACTCATTTTCCCCTCCTTGTTTTATAGTGATGGTGATAGTGTTGGTGTTAGTTTTCAATAAAAAATTTTAAATTTTGAATTATTTTTCTTCAACCTTCTACCTTCCACCTTAACTACAGCTTCAACCATCTTGGTTTTTCAAATCTTTCTGTACATCTTAAAATTTTTGATGATTTTACTTCAACAAAATTTTTTCTTACCTCTTTTTCAACATCTCTAAATTCTGGCAATCTCATTAATCTTCCAATATCGTAAGGGTCTTTGAAACTAAATTCTACTATATAATCTGCTTCTCCTCCGTATAAGACTCTCCATTCCTCTGTTAATTCCACAAAATCAATTTTATCAAAAATATCAATTAATCTTTTTATAAATTCTCGATATTCTGGTTTTTTATTTGGCTTAACATTGTAATGATAATTTAATTTCCATACATTTTCCTGAATTTTATATTCACCTTTTGAAACTCTTCCTGTTGAAAATAGTAATACAGCTTTTCTATTTCTAATATAAAACGCAAGTTTATTTGTAAGTTCAATAAAATCATTGGATATTACCAGCTCATTTACTCCAACAGGGTCATCCATACTTAAACAAGCAATTACCCCTGGTCCCTGTCCAACCTCAACATAATAACCACCTACAACATTAAATCCTATTTGTTTAATTTTAGGAATATATTCTTCAGTAACAAATTTTTCATACTCCTCTTCTTTTTCTTGAATTATATCCCAATATTGAACGTATAATACATTCCTATATAATGATAACTCCGCCATTATTACCTCCTCAAATTATGTTTGACTTTTTTTCATTTTTTTAATAATCTTTATTATGAATTTTTAAGTATATTATTAGAACACCTTTTAAAAATCAAATTATTTTATTTTATACATCTTATAACTAAAAGTTATACCATAAAAGAATATGTTCAAAAAATTTATAGAAAACTTAAATGATTTATATTATTTCTATGTGGTTGCAAAAGAAAAAAGTTTTAGCAAAGCTGCTAAAACCTTGTTTGTAAGCCAGCCAGCAGTAACTAAGAGAATAAAAAATCTTGAAAGCAGATTAGAGCTTTCTCTATTTAAGAGAGAGCATAGTCACATAGAATTAACTGAAATTGGGCAAATTATATATAAACATCTTGATAATTTGATTAATAATTTAAGACAATTAGAGGATGAAATTTCAGCGTTGAAAAATATAAAATATGCAAAAAATATTCGCATTGGCACTACTCCATCTTATTCAGAATATTTAATGCCTGAAATAATAAAAAAATTTTCAAAAATCTATCCAAATATTAAAATTACTCACTTTTCAGATAGTTCTAAACAATTAATTGAAATGTTATCTGAAAAAAAATTAGATATAGCAATTATTGCTTTATGGAAAAAATTAAATTTAAAAGATTTTAAATTTTATCCATTTAGAAAAGAAGAAATTGTATTTGTTTGTAATAAAAATCATCCGCTTGCAGAACATGTAGTCTCTTTTGATGATATAACAAAAGAAGAATTTATTGTAAGAGATGCTTCATCTGGCACAAGAAATTATATTGAAGAAAAATTAAAGAAAAAAGGAATTATTCTCGATATAAAAATAGAGGTGAAAAATTACCAATTGATAAAAGAACTTTTAAAACAAAGAAATGCTCTTTCTTTTTTAACAAGAACAACTGTAAAAAAAGAACTTGAAACTGGTGAGCTTAAACAGATAATTTTACCAGAACAATTTTTTATTGATATTGGAATTATAGCAAATAAAAACACCTGTCCCGAAATGGATAAATTTGTTGAAATTTTAAAGATGGTTTGATAAAATATATAAAAATTGAGGGAGAATGAGAATGCAACCTAATGATGTAAAAAGTAAAAAAGAAGAAGCAATAAAAGCTGCAATGTTACAAATTGAAAAACAATTTGGTAAAGGCTCAATAATGAAATTAGGAGAAGATAAGAAGATAGATATTCCTGTAATTAGCACAGGATCAATTTCTCTTGATGCAGCAATTGGTGTTGGTGGAGTCCCAAAAGGGAGAATAACAGAAATTTTTGGTCCTGAGTCATCAGGTAAAACAACTCTTGCTTTGTCAATAATAGCACAAGCGCAAAAACAAGGTGGAGTAGCAGCATTCATAGATGCTGAGCATGCTTTAGATTTAAATTATGCTGAAAAATTAGGAGTTAATACTAAAGATGTGCTTGTATCTCAACCAGATTATGGAGAACAAGCTTTAGAAATTGCAGATATTTTAGTTAGAAGTGGAGGAGTTGATATTATTGTTGTTGATTCTGTTGCAGCACTTGTTCCTAAAGCTGAAATAGAAGGTGAAATGGGAGATACCAACATTGGACTACAGGCAAGATTAATGTCTAAAGCATTAAGAAAATTAACTGCAATGATTAGCAGAACAAATATAGTACTGATATTTATAAATCAAATAAGAATGAAAATAAATACATTTGGTTTTGGTGCAAATCCAGAAACAACAACAGGAGGAAATGCTTTAAAATTCTATGCTTCATTAAGACTCGATATTAGAAAAATAGCAACATTAAAAAAAGGAGCAGAGACTATAGGTAGTAGGACAAGAGTTAAAGTTGTGAAAAATAAAGTTGCTCCTCCTTTTAAAATTGCAGAATTTGATATAATTTATGGCAAAGGAATTAATAGAACTGGAGAAATAATAGATTTAGCACTTGAAAACAAATTAATAAAAAGAGTAGGTGCTTGGTACTCTTATGGAGAAACAAGATTAGGTCAAGGAAGAGATAATGCAATTGAATTTTTAGATAACAATCCAGAGATTAAAGAAGAATTAGAAAGAAAAATATATGAAATATTAGGTTTAAAAAAAACTGAAGAAGAGGTAATAAAAGATGAACATTGATGACATATTAGGAATAGCTTTTAAAATAAATGCTTCTGATATTCATTTGAGAGTTGGAAGACCTCCTATTTACAGAATCAATGGGAAATTAAAACCAATTACAGACCTCCCACCTTTAACAATTGAAGATCTTAACAATATAGCTAATAAAGTTCTTAGTGACCAAAAAAAGAAACAACTGAGAGAAAGATTGGAAGTAGATTATAGTTATGGAATTAAAGGAATTGGTAGATACAGAGTTAATATGTTTTTTCAAAGAGGGTCTTTATCAGCTGTTTTTAGAACAATTCCAAGTGAAGTGCCAAATATTGAAGAATTAAATCTACCTCTTGTTATAAAAAATATTGCTATGGAAGAAAGAGGACTAATCCTTGTTACTGGGATTACTGGAAGTGGAAAATCAACAACTTTAGCAGCAATGATTAATCATATTAATAATCATAAACATGCTCATATTATTACAATTGAAGAACCAATAGAATTTTTACATAAAGACAAAAAATGTTTAATTAATCAAAGAGAAGTTGGAACTGATACTTTAACATTTGCCAATGCATTAAGAGCTGCATTAAGACAGGATCCAGATATAATTCTTGTTGGAGAAATGAGAGATTATGAAACTGTTGAAACTGCTTTGGAGGCAGCAGAAACTGGCCATCTTGTTTTAAGTACATTACATACTTTAAATGCCAAAGAAACAATAAATAGAATTATATCAATGTATCCTGTTCATCATCAACAACAAATAAGAATTCAATTGGCTGGCATCTTAAAAGGAATAATCTCTCAAAGACTAATACCAAGAAAAGATGGAAAAGGAAGAGTTCCAGCTTGCGAAATTTTAAGAACTTCTTCAAGAGTGAGAGATTGTATTATTAATAAAGAAAAAACAAATGATATTGAAGATGCTATGGTTCAAGGTCATGTCACATATGGGACTCAAACATTTGATATGAGCTTGCTTGAACTATACGAAAAAGGATTAATTTCATATGAAGAAGCACTTAAAAATGCTGACAAACCAGATGATTTTGCATTAAAAGCAAGCGGTATCTCTACTACTTCTGATCTGATTGAAAAAGAAAGCTAAAAAAGGGCGTTATTTAAAAATTTCAAACTCAACTCTTCTGTAGTAACTTTTAAAGTTTTTTAAATATTGATTATATCTATTACAACAAATAAATCAGCTAAAATAAATATTTTAATATTTCAAAAATAATAATTGTAAGAAAAGCACCTGTAGGAATGGTTATAGCCCAAGAAATAATAATATCTCTAACAACCTTAATATTTAAAGCAGAAAATCCTCTTGCCATTCCCACACCGAGGACAGCACCTACTAATGTATGAGTTGTAGAAATAGGTAGGCCTAATTTAGAAGCAAAAACTATTGTTATAGCAGCACTAAACTCTGCTGAAAATCCTCGTGACGGAGTTAATTCTGTAATTTTTTTACCAATAGTCTCAATAACTCTCCATCCCCATGTAGCTAAACCTATAACTATACCAAAACCTCCTAAAGCTAATACCCACATAGGAACAGGTGTTTTATTTATTACAGTACCTGATTTTAAAACTGTAATAATCCCTGCTAATGGTCCAACAGAATTAGCAACATCATTTGCTCCATGGGCAAAAGCCACAAATGATGCACTTAAAATTTGAAGATAACCAAATATCTTTTCAACCATTATATATTCAGTTTTAGTTGTCATTATCTCTCTTGATTCAATATCTCCAATAATTGGTTTTAATTTCTCTAAAATTCCAGTTAATTCTTTTTTCATGCTAAAACTTGGAGCCAATCTTATTGCGTTTTCAATTCTCTTTGTTGCTCTATATATGTTAAAAAGAAACCTTGCACTTTTTTCCTCATATTCCTCAATTTCTTCTATTTCTTCAACACCCTTTACTCTTCCTATTAAGAAATTTCCTATTATCGCAGCTATAATACCAACTATTACAGCAACTAAGCAAGCTTTTGGAAATGTTAAATTCAAATGTAAGTTTTTTAATCCTTTAAAAACCATTGCAAGCGTTAACACAAAAAAAACGCAAAAAATAAGATACGGTGCTATTTTCTTTGTAGACTTTAAAGGTTGTGAGCTAAAATAAACTTTATATCTAATTATATTAAAAACAATAAATGCAATAATCGCACTTAAAATAGGTGAAACAACCCAGCTCATTGTAATTGAAAATAACTTAGGCCATTTAACTGCATGAACTCCACCTGTTATTAATCCAAACCCAACAATTGCACCTACAATTGAATGAGTTGTTGATACAGGCCAGCCAAAATAAGATGCAAGTTGCAACCATGCAGCAGCTGCAAGGAGTGCTGATAGCATCCCAAGCATAAATAGAATTGGATTATGCACAAATATTGAAGGATCTATTATTCCTTTTCTAACAGTTTCTGTAACATTTGTACCTACAAAAAATGCACCAGAAAATTCTAATACTGATGCAATAATAATTGCTTGTTTAAGGGTGATGGCTCCTGAGCCAACAGATGTTCCCATAGCATTGGCAACATCATTAGCCCCAATACTCCAAGCCATGTAGAAACCAAAGGCGAGTGCAAGGATGAGTATTATATGCTCTGGTGTAATCATCTCACTCTAAAATCATACGAATTCTATTAGCCAACTTTTCGCTGTAATTAGATAGGTCAGCAAGTGTTTTTAATGTTTGGACCCAGAGAAAAAATTCTGTATATTTTAATTCATTTTCTGCTTTAAAAAGTACTTTTAAAACTTCAGATTGAAATTCATCAGCCTCATGCTCTTTAAAAGCAACATCCTCAACTAATTCCTTTATTATTTCAACATCTTTTCCACCAAATGATGTTAAAGTTAATTCATCAAAATATTTTAAGATTTTTTTAGTAATTTCAACACATTCAACATTTTTATCTACCATTAATTCAAGGTTTTCCTTCATCTCTGGTAATATCTTTAATCTTCTTAAATTTAACAATACTCCCAGGTCCTCACATTTATCTGCTATCCCATCTTGAATTGAAAGAATTTCAAAAAAAGTATTTTTATCAATACTGAAAAGTCTCTTTTTTATAAATTCATTTCTAATTTTATTTTTAATTTTATCAGCTGCATTTTCAAGTTCACTAATCTCTACCTTTAATTTTGCAATTTTCTCATATTCTTCATTAGTTAAAGCATTAAATAGCTCTTTTACTTTACCTGAACATTCTACAACTTTTTCAAAATGATCACATAAAAGAGATATTGGAGATGAGAAAAATAATTTAGATATTGTACTCATGGATGTCTATTATTATTTTTGATTTATTTTGTCAACATATTTTGTAGACATAATTTAATATTTCTGATAAAGAAAATTAATGAAAACTTATTTTGCTCCAGCAGAAAGAATCTCAAAGGAAGATGCTTTTTACCAATATTTATCCATTACAAAAAATAATTCTCTAATAAATATTATACAGGCTCTTCCAGAAGTTGTTGTCCTTTTAAATAAATTTAGACAAATAGTATTTGCTAATAAAACTTTTTTAAACCTATTAAATAAAAAAATTGAAGATGTAGTTGGATTACGACCAGGTGAGGCTGTTGGATGTATTCATGCAAATGAGAATGAAGCAGGTTGTGGCACTTCAAGATTCTGCAGATTTTGTGGAGCTGTAAAAACAATATTAGATGGGATTAGTGGCAAAAATGGAGTTGAAGAATGTAAAATTTTAACCCAAAATAATCAAGTTTTCTTATTTCAAGTAAAAACTGTTCCTGTTGAATTAGATGGTATCAAATATACATTATTTACAATAAATGATATTAGAGATTTAAAGGCATTAAAAGAGTATCAAAAAATTTTATTCATTGATATTAATGAACTTTTATCAGAAATTGTAGTTGGTTTAGATGTTTTAAGCAAAAATTGCGATGAAAATCCTTATTTAAAAAATATTTATGATTCCGCAAAAACCGCAATATCTATTATTGAAAAACAAAAACTTTTAATTTTAGCAGAAAATAATCAAATTACTCCTTATTTAGTAAAAATTAAATCTAAAGATTTTCTGGATTTCATTTCTAATCATCTTAACATTGATTTTTTAAAAATAGATGATTCTACAGAAAATATAGAATTTAGGTCAGATTTTGAGTTGCTAACAACTATTTTTGAAAATATAATTTTTGCTTTAATTGAATTAGGAGAAAAAGAAAAAATTATTTTATCATGTAAAGACAAAAACGATAAAATTGAATTTAATATAAAAAGTCAATTATTTATCCCTGTTGAAATTCAATATAATATTTTTAAGAAAGGCTTACCTTCAAAAGAAGCTCCTGCTGAACTTATTACATATTTAGCAAAAATTTTAACAGAATGGTATTTGAACGGTAGATTATTTTATGAAACAAATGATGAAAATGGTACTATTTTTACACTACAACTAAGTAAGAGTCCTATCGTCTAATATTCCTTTTTTTAATAATTCTAAAATTTCATTTTCTGTTAAATGTTTCTTTAGTTCTTTTTCTGTAATAAACAATCTGTTTTTTGAAAATTTTTTTAATTTATCTGAATTTTTTATAATTTTGAATATTTTTTCTTTATTTTCTTCGTTCATTTTTAACACCCTAATATTAATTTATAATTTTATTTTCATTAATTTCGTTTCTTTTTGAATAAAGTTTTTCAAAATCTATATAAGGTAATATTAAAGGTCTTATGCCAGCTTTTGAAGTTAAACTCTGTATATTCTCTAAAACAAATGGGAAAAGTAGTTGAGGAGCTTTTATTTTACTAATTAAATCCATTGCTTCATTATTTAAATCATTCTCTAAATTAATTTTGAAGATTCCTTCTATAGAAACTAAAAAATTCAGTGGTATAACATTGTTTTCTGTTGTTCCCTGCCCTGAAACTTCTAATATTACAGATAATATTTTTTCCTTTCTATTATATTTTGAATTTATGTTTATATCACTTTTCATAGACAAATTTTGATTATTTATAACTACTTCCCTTATACAATTAAACTCTATCTTTTTTAAAAATACTTCTATTAACTGTATCATCTATTCACCTTTATTTGCAAAAATTAAGTACCCAGTATGAGCAACCATTCTATCTTCTGGTCTAATTCTATCTGGATTTATTTTATAATCTCTCAATAAAATTTCCTGCACAGAAACATTATAAAATCCATTATTTAAAATCTTTAAAACTTCTGAAATTTGATTTGTAGTTGGAACAAGTAACCCCAATTTTTTTCCGCCTTTCAATACATCTTTTACCTTTGGAATTAAATTCCAAGGCTCTTTTACATCAATAAATGCTGCATCAAAATCATTGTCACAAATTTCTTCTTTTTCTAAATCTTTTAAATTAAATTTTACATAATCTTTAAGACTCATCAATTCAATATTTTTTTTTGCTAAGTTTAAAAACTTTTCTCTCTTTTCATAAGTTATAACTTTTCCTTTTTCAGAAACTGCATTTGCTAAAAACATTGTTAAAGAACCACTTCCAGTTCCACATTCAAAAACTTTAAATCCATTTTTTAATCCTAACATATAACAGATATATGATGCATCTTTTGGATAAATAATTTGAGTTTCCCTTTTAATGCCATAAATAACATAATCAACAATAGATACAGGAGTAACTCTATAAGGAAATTCTTTATGTGTATATACAATTTCTCCCCATTTGCATTCCTGAATATCTGAAATTTTTATGTTACCTTTATTTGTAGAAATAAATTCCTTATCTTTAAAATTTTCTAAATTAAAAAAAGTTTTTCTCTGGGAGTTTAACTCAACAAGTAATATTAATTTTTTCATAAATTTTAATTATCAGTTTAATTTAAATATTGCAAGGCAATTAAATATGCTTTTATATCTCCAAAAATTGGAACACCTGGTAGTATTCCTTTTACAGGCAACATATCTTTTGTTATAATTCCATAAACTTCATTTCTTTTTGTTTTTACAATATCTTTTACTATTTTTGCCTTTAGTTTTATTTTATCTTTTTTTTCCTTAATAAAAAAAATTTCTATAAATCTTTGCTTCTTTTTCTTTTCTGGTAAAACTTTAATTTTTAATGAATGGTTTTTATCTGGGAAACCAAAGACTCCAAGTCTAAAATTATATGCAAGGGTAAGATAATCATCAACTGGAGGATTAATTTTAATTTCATAAACTTTTTTTGATGTTAATTTTGAATTTTTGTATTTTTCTTTTGTTTTAATTATAACATTTTTTTTATAGTCAAATTTATATATTGATTTCCTAATTTTACTCCCAATTTGAGTCATTTTTGTAAATTCATAAGGAATTAATCTTTTTGAATTATTATCATAAAACATCTTTGAAATATAAATATCTTTTCTAAAAGCTGTAAACATCCCAACAACACCTTTTGTCTGACCTTTAAGGGTAGCTTCAAAAAGGTTATCTTTTATATGTTTAAAATTTAATTTTACAACTGCTGCTTTTCTAAAAATAAAAAAACTGAATCTATATTTCAGGGATTCACCAGTAATGTTATCAAGTGTTAAAAACTTTATATTAGACTTAGAGAAAAGTAAATTACTACAACCCAGTATAAAAATTATAAGAATAATTAATTTTTTTTTCATGTTTAAATTTTAATTTTAAAAACTGGAAAAATTTTAGTGTGGTGCAATTATCATTTTTTTCATAAACAAACAAGCCCCATAAGAAATTTATTCTTTTTTTGTTTTCATTTTTTGCAATATAAAAAATATTAAAAAATGGTGAATAAAGTTCATAAAATGGCTTTATTTTAAACGGAAAGAGTTCAAAAAGCTTAAATACATAACTATTTTTTGAAGATGCATACTCAAAAAATGGCCAAACATTTTTATAAGTTGTGTTATTTGAATAATTCTTTTCAAATCTATTAATCAATAAAAAAGATTTTTTTGATGAATATTTTTTCCCTTTTAAAAATGTTTTTTCATTTTTAAATAAGATCCAGAAAAACGATTCTTTGTGCATATTTTTTAAATAAATTTTTCTATATATTGGAAAAAAACTAAATTTATAAAATTTCCCACTGCTATCTTCTTTTTCATAAGTTAATATTGGCCATGGAAAAGCAAAATATCTGTATCCTGAATTATTTCTATTAAACCTAAAAAATGGAAATAAATATGTTTTATAATCATATTCTTTGCTATAAGTATGAATAAAAAATGGGAAATATAAATGTTTATATTCAAAGTTATTTAAATTACAGTCAATTTTTCTTTTTTGAAATATAAAAAATGGCCATAGAAAGAATTTTTCATAAAAAAAATCTTTCTTCTCTTTAAAACTAAAAAATGGCCAGAATCTAAAACCATGATAATTTTCTCCTTTACTCCATCCAAAAAAAGGCCATAATAATGAATAATCTTTATCATTATTTCTTCTTTTTTCACTCCATATTGGCCAGAGTAAAAAACTCACTTCATCATACTTCAACCTGTTTAACAATTTTCCATAAAAAGGAAAAAATCCACCATACGATTTATTATTTTTTGTTTTTCCCCAGAAAAAAGGAAAAAAATTAGTATGATTTTTATCTTTATCTCTTGAATTAAACAATGGAAAAATTCTTTTATTTTGCTTAGAAAAACTTACAATTGGATACAAAAAATCAAAACGATAATCATTCTCTTCTTTTTCATAAACAAATAATGGTCTAAAAATTGTCTTATTATCATTCCATTGAATAAATGGAGAGATTAAACTAAACTTATTATTATTTTTAAAAAAAAGTGGCCATATCCCATAAGAATAAGCTGTTGGAGTATTACAAAAAAATAACAGTAGAATTACTATAAGTTTTCTCATTAAAATAATGTTCCCATTACAGTTCCAAAGGTTGAAATAGGAGTTTGCTCAGAAATTCCATCTGCTGCTCTTTGAATTCTTAATAAAGTTTTTCTTATTTCATTATACATCTCTTCATCTGAAACAACTTTTCCTAAAGTCCCTTCACCTTTATTAATTTTAGTTGTTATGTTATCAAGATTTGCAATTGTTTTTTTCAAATTTATATATACAGAATCATCAGTTAATAATTTACCGAAAGTTCCTTTTCCTTCAGTTAAAAGATCTGTAACCTTTTTTATCCCCTTAATTGAATTTTTTATATCATTATAAAATTCCTCACTTGTAACTAATTTTCCAAGTGTTCCTTTGCCATTTGCTATGTCTTCAGAAATTACTTTTAAATTTTTAAAAGAAGCATTAATGTTAGTATATAACTCTTTATCATTCACAAGTTTACCTAAAGTGCCCTCTCCTTTATTTATCTTTTCAGAAATATCAGATAGATTTTTAATAGATTTATTTAATGTAACTGAAATATTATCAAAATTATCAAGCATATTCTGAATTTTATTTTGATTTTTCGATAACAATGTATTTAAATTTCCTGTAAATTTGGCAAGATTATAGCTAAAATTATCAAAATTATTAATTATATTTTTAATTTTACTGCCACCAACTTCTCCCATAGATGCATTTAAATTTCTTACAAATTTTGAAAATTCATTAACAGCAACAGAAATCTGGTCAGCAACTTCTCCTATACTCTTTTCAGAATATGAATTTTTTATTACACTTCCTACAGAAAGAATTTTTCCATTTTTTCCTGGATAAAGCTCTACGTATTTCTCTCCCATAAAACCATAACTTCTAACATAAGCTTTTGCATCATCTCTCACTTTTACATCTGGATTAATTTTAATCTCAACTTTAGCTTTTCCATCCTCAGTTAAAACAATATTTTCAACCCATCCAGTTTCAACGCCTGCTATTTCAACTTTAGCTTTTTTCACAAGTCCTGAAACATTAGTAAAAACTATATAATAAGTTTTACCTTCTCCTTTTACTTTGCCAACACCACTTATTTTTAAAGTCATATAAAATAGTAAAATAAGTGCAATTAAAACAAATATTCCTACCTTTGCTTCAGTTTTTATCATGTTAATCCTCCATTACTTGACTATATTATCCAAGAAATAAATCTCTTTTTAAAAATTCTCTAACAGTCTCATTTTTTGATTTTTTTAAATCTTCAGGTGTTCCATATTCAACAATCAGACCTTTATCAAGCATTGCAACAAAATCTGCAATTCTAAATGTAGCTGGAATATCATGACTTACAACTAAGACTGTTAAATTTAATTTTTTCTGAATATCAACAATCATATTATCAACTGCATCACATATCACAGGGTCAAGCCCAGTAGTTGGTTCATCAAAAATTAATATTTTAGGTTCTAATATTATTGCTCTTGCAAGTCCCACTCTTTTCTGCATTCCACCACTTAATTCAGATGGCATCTTTTCTTCAATTCCTTCAAGTTCAACCATTTTAAGTATTTTAGTTACTTTTTCTTCTATTTCTTTTTTTGACAATTTTGTATGT
>JALVYZ010000383.1 GCA_027037705.1 bacterium
AAATCAGGAGTTTTACATGGATTGTTAAGAGTTAGGGGCTTTACCCAGGATGATGCTCATATATTATGCAGGCCAGATCAATTGATAGATGAAATTACAAATATTATTAACTTTGTAAAGTATGTAATGGGAATATTTGGATTTGAGTATAAAATGGAAGTTAGTACTCGTCCAGAAAAATCAATTGGCACAGATGAAGATTGGGATAGAGCAACTAATGCACTTTTTGAAGCTTTAAAAGTAAATAATTTACCGTATGAAATAAATGAAGGAGATGGCGCTTTTTATGGACCAAAAATTGATGTTAAATTAACAGATGCTCTTGGAAGAGAATGGCAATGTGCGACTATACAATGTGACTTTACTTTACCAGAGAGGTTTGATTTAACTTATATTGGTGAAGATGGAGAAAAACATAGACCTGTTATGCTTCATAGAGTTATTTTAGGTTCAATTGAAAGATTTATTGGAATTTTAATAGAACATTTTGCAGGAGCATTTCCTGTATGGATAGCACCAATCCAAGCTATTGTTTTACCAGTTTCAGATAAATTTTTAGATTATGCAAAAAAAGTATATGAAAATTTAAAAGAAAATGATATAAGAACAGAAATTGATACCAGAAATGAAACTCTTGGTTATAAAATTAGAGAAGCTCAAACTCAAAAAATTCCTTATATGGTTATTGTTGGAGAAAAAGAGGTTGAAAATAATAATATTTCTGTTAGAAAAAGAACAAGAGAAGACCTTGGGAATATGAGTATAAATGAATTTTTAGATTTAATAAACGATGATATAAAAAACTTCAGGAGGTGGTAAAATAGCTAAATTTTTTAGACCAGGCAAATTTAAAAGAGAAGTAGATCCAATTAATGAAAACATAAAAGCAAAAGAAGTTAGGGTAATTTCAGATGATGGACAACAACTTGGGATTTTGAACTTGAGAGAGGCAATAAATGCAGCAAAAGAAAGAGGACTTGATTTAGTTTTAGTTGCACCAAACGCTGATCCACCAGTTTGTAAGATTATGGATTATGGGAAATACAAATATATCCAGAATAAAAAAGCTCAAGAAGCAAAAAAGAAACAGAAACAGATAGAAGTAAAAGAGATGAAATTAAGACCAAGTACAGATGAACATGATTTTAATTTTAAAGTAAAAAATATGATAAAATTTTTACAAAAAGAGAATAAGGTTAAAGTAAACATATTTTTAAGAGGAAGAGAGATTCAAAACCCACAATTAGCATTAAATATGATTGATAAATTAAAAGAAGCATTAGCTGATTATGGTGTTTTAGAAAATAAACCAAAAGTTGAAGGCAGAATAGTCCATGCTATTTTTGCACCTAAAAGAGAAAAATAACAATTAGAAAGGAGTGAATAAAAATGCCGAAGATAAAAACAAAATCAAGTGCCAAAAAAAGATTTAAAGTATCTGGAAATGGTAAATTTATAAGAAATAAAGCTTACAGAAGACATATTTTGACTAAAAAAAATGCTAAAAAGAAAAGAAGATTAAGACAACATCCTGTTGTTGATGAAACAAATGTAAAAGCTTTAAAAAGATTATTACCTTATCTATAAAAAAGCTTGACAGTATTAAAAAAATTCTATATTAGCACTTTCTCATTGACTAAAATTAAAATATTAAATTTTAAGGAGCAAGAAAATGCCAAGGGTAAAAAGAGGAGTTACTGCAAGGAGAAGAAGAAAAAAGATATTAAAACTTGCAAAAGGTTTTAGAGGAGCTAAAGGAAAATTATACAGAAGTGCAATAAATGCTGTTTGGAAAGCATTAAGTTATTCTTATAGAGATAGGAAAGTTAGAAAAAGAGATTTCAGAAAATTATGGATAATGAGAATAAATGCAGCTGTAAGGCAATATGATTTAAGTTATAGTAAATTTATTTATCTTTTAAAACAGAAAAATATTAATTTAAACAGAAAAGTTTTAGCTGATATGGCAATTAATGACCCACAAGGCTTTGAAAAACTTGTTAATTCTA
>JALVYZ010000384.1 GCA_027037705.1 bacterium
GCCGTGGATTTGTTTTCTCAAACCAGTTCTAAAAAGAACAAAAAATTAAGGGTTGTTAGAGTCGTAGACTATCTTGTAGAAGAAGTAGATCCCGTCAGTTTACTGAAAGGTTTCAAAGAGTTAAGAGTCGTGACTTTTTCTTCTTCTCTTTCAATGCTCAAAAAGCTAAGCGAACTGGGTTTTTCGAAAGTAAATCTCGTAATTTCACTTTCAGAGGACTTTAAAGAGGCTAAAGAGCTCCACTTAGTCAGACTTTTAACCGAGGAAGGAGATGAAGTTTCTAAGGTGGTGCCGCAACTGGATTTTGAAGTTAGATACTTTCCCAAAAGCCACTCAAAGTTTTACTTACTTCAAAGAGAGGACGGAACGAAAAGGCTGATCTTGGGAAGCCTGAACTTTTCCGTTTCTGCCTGGTCTGGAAGACAGCAGGAAGAGGTTCTGTACAGTGATAATCCGGATTTGATTGAGTTCTACGAGGGCATATTTAACGAGATATGGAGCTCTTCAAAAGAAGTTGTTGATTCTAAGTCGGTGAACCGTGAACTTAAAAGAAAAGGTCTTTCTGTTAACATAGAAAATCTTGAACTGACTCCCGACAATCTGGAAGTTGTTAAGCAGCTTCACGACTTAACCGTGGGAGTAACTATTAAAAACCTCGTGGCAAGCGTAAACCCTAAAGTTCTCAAGGCTCAGGCCGACGAAGAAAAGAAAAAACTTTCTCAAATCCACGCAAGTATCTCTAGAATAGCCTCTATGAAGGAGAACTTGTTAGTATCTTCAGCTGAAAAGGTGTCAAAGCTTTTAAGTGAAGATCAGGGTGAAATTACGAAGTCTCTAATGTATGAAAAAGGAAAATGGCTTTTGTCTGGAGTACTTGCAATAACTGCAGACAAAAGGGATCAAGCAATAGAGAACTTGGCTGTTTTAAAAGAGATCCTTAAACTGGTGAAAGAACACGGAGGAACGGAAGAGACCGTTAGTAACATACTGGAGAGCATAATTTTCAGTTTCTCTGGTAGTTACTTGTGGGCAGTAAGACAAAGAGAAGAAAACTTACCTGAGAGTTTTCCCGTTTTCGGAATACTGGCCGGTACCAGTAAAGCGGGTAAAAGTCTAACACTTTCCATTATCTCTATGTTGACCCACGGTGAGTTGATAACTGTTGAGTACTCAAAGAAGCTTAACCTGAAAGGGTGGGAGTGTAGCATAGGGAAGTCGGAGGCAAACATTTTTGAGTACTACTTTGACGGGAGGCTTTCGTTTGCCAGAGGGGTTTTTCCTCTTCTCGTTAACGAAGTCAACGAAGGACACTTAAAAGACAGGAAGCTGTACAACATAGTAAAGACAATTTCAAACACTAAGATTCCTAAACAGCACGGAGTTGCCGTAATGTCTATGAACGTTTCTCTTTTTCTTCCTCCTGAGATAGCAAGAAGGGTCTTTTTCCTAGAGTATAGCTTTTCACTGAAAGAGCACAAAAAGCTGGAAGGAAAGTTAAGACCTCTTGTAACTAAACTCAACAACTCACTGTTTTATTACTTCCTTTCCCAGACGAATCCTTACGAAGTGAGTGTTTCACCAGACGATCCTCTAAAGTATACGAGAGAGTTCTTTAAAACTCTGGCAAGAGAAAGCGGAGTAAGCCTTCCAATACCCGATAGATACATAGGAGACGTGGAGTCGAAAAGCTATTCTGAGTTAAAACACGTGTTTTCTTTAACGGAAGAGATACCGACTGTTAAACATCCAAAAGAGGGCGTTGAGTGTTACCTTTTGGAGAAGGAGAAGTTCCGTTATCCTCCTCCTGTGGAAGTACTGGTTGAGGATAGGGGAAACTACTACTACTTGCACAAAAAGAAAACGGACAGAATTTGCGGTAAGAGAAAGTTCTGGGAGAAGTTTTTAAGTTAAGGATTTTTCACTGCGCTGAAGAGGAACCTTAAAGGAACTGTTGCATAGCTTCCCCGGGGTAGCGTGAAGTTGAAGAGAAGACCTCCTGAAACCCTC
>JALVYZ010000385.1 GCA_027037705.1 bacterium
ACAGGTCCTGCAAAAGGACTTTCTGGATCTTTAAACATTTCCATTGTTACTTCTTTTCTAAAAACCGCTCTATCATTTATTTGACCATAAGTAGAAGATTTTATCCTTATCAAAGCTAAATCTTCTTCAGTTGTTCCATATTTTTCCATGTGAGCCCTTGCATACATAGCATAGTATGCTGGCATCATTGTTCCAAATGGACTTTCCCATTGAATATCTGCTCCTCTTCCCATTCTCTCCTGACTCTCTTTTGATGAAATTTCACTCATTTTCTGAAATCCAATTACTGCCACACATTTATGCAAACCACTTGCAATCAATGAATATGCGAGTTTTAAACCAGTACTACTTGAAGAACATAAAGTTTCACAATAAAAAGTAGAAGCAGGATTTAGTCCCAGATATTCGACAATTACTCCTGCTGGGGATCTTTGTTTATCATATTCTGGTGCAGAACATACAACTGTTGCATCTATTTCATTAGATGAAATTTTTGCATCCTGGATAGCTTCCTTAAATCCTTCAAAAACAAGCTCTTTTAAAGAACCTTCATATCTTCTAACAAATTTGCTCTGTCCAACTCCAATTATTCCTACCTTTTTTGACATCTATATTTCCTCCTTATTTATAGATTGTTGGTGTTGGTGATGGTGTTAGTAATAATAGTTATTCGTAGTTATTAAGTATTTTATAGTTATTTGTTGTTTTACTTAGTTCGTGATTTGTATTTTTTTATCCCTGTTAACTAACATCAACTAACCTTAACAACCTTAACTAAGATTTAAATAAATGCTCCACACTCCAGACTTCTAAACTATATTTAATATAAAAAAAGAGGGGCAGAGCCCCTCTCTCAACTCTTTATTAATCTTTTTTAGGTTTTGGTAATACTTCTTCATAAACCTTATCATCCATAACTTTTCCTTGAGCAATAAGCTGTCTAAATTTAACAAAATCAATTTTATCTTGACCTGTCATCTTTCTTGTACTGAATGCATTAAATCCTAAGAATGCTTCACACATCATATTTGTAGCTAACCAGTGTCTGTTGTAATGTTTTACCTGATCCCAGAAAAATCTCTTTTTAGCTCTCATACTGTCTATTGTTTTAATTGTACATCCTGGGAATAGGTTTGTAATTCTCCAGATTAATCTATTAACCTCTTTATCTAATAATTCAAAATCTACCTCACATTCTTTCATTAATGCTTTTGCTTCTTTTAAAGCGTCACCAGTTTTAAATTCTCCATATACAATTTCTCCATCCTCAATAAATTTATCTGTAATTACCTGTGGGTTTCTAATAAATTTTCCGTCCTTTTTAAGCACAGGAACTACTTTTGTTAAAAGTCCTTTAAATTTCATCTTATATGCACTCCAGAGTTCACAGGAAAAACCATTGTACATAGCATCTTCAATTGAAAGATACCATGGTAAAAAGTCAGTAGAACCACCATCAGGTGCAGATCCATGTAATGGCCCAGCTTGGCCAAACACAGCAAGGTCTGAAGAAATAGCTATATCACAAGCCATTCCAATTTCCTGTCCACCAGCAACTCTCATTCCATTAACTCTACAGATAACAGGTTTTTTACAAGTTAAAATTGCATCAACCATTCCATTGAATAGGTCCATATATTCACCATATTCATTTGGTCTTTTTGTGTAATAGAACGCATACTCAACTGTGTTTCCTCCTGTGCAGAATGCTTTATCTCCAACTCCTGTAAATACAACTGCTACAACACTTCTGTCTCCACTTGCTTTATAAAATCCAGCAATAACTCCTTTTACCATTTCTGTTGTGTAGGAATTGTACTGTTTTGGATTATTTAACCAGATCCATGCCGAATACAATCCTTCAACAGGATTTCCATTTTCATCCAATACTGGTCTTTTTTCATAAACAACGCATGGTGGAGTATCAAATGTTCCCCAATACTCTTCTCCTTTAAATAATCCGTGATCCTTTAATTCATTATCTCTTGGTAACCAATCTAAAGC
>JALVYZ010000386.1 GCA_027037705.1 bacterium
TGCATGTGGTTATTGGGAAGTAAAAGGAAAAATTATCTTTTTTTATGTATATATCTCCTGGAAGTTTCCCTAAAAATGGGATTTTACCAGAAAAATTTAATATTAATCCAACTACAATTAATACAAGCCCCATTATAATTAAAGATTTTCCAATTCCCCCCATTTACATCCTCCAGATTTTTTGGGTTTTAATTTATTATATTGATAAAAGTTAAAAAGGTCAACACAATAATTCAAGTTGACAAATTAATTAAAAATGAATATACATTTTTTTGCCAGGCCCTGCGCAACAACTGGGCTGTGAACCCCGTCAGGCCCGGAAGGGAGCAGCGGTAGCAGTCACAGTTGTGTGCCGCAGGTACCCTGGCAAAAAATAAAAAAATGACTCACAAAGTACTTGCCTTAAAATTTAGACCTCAACAATTTTCAGACATAGTTGGACAGGAGCATATTACTAAAACTTTAATCAATAGTATTAAACATAACAGAATCGCTCATGCATATCTGTTTACTGGCTCTCGTGGAGTAGGTAAAACAACTACTGCAAGAATTTTAGCAAAATCTTTAAATTGTAAAAATGGTCCTACAATAACTCCCTGTAATCAATGTAAAAACTGTATTGAAATTTCAAAATCAATATCTCTTGATGTAGAAGAGATAGATGGAGCATCAAATAGAGGAATTAATGAAATAAGAGAATTAAAAGAAAAAGCTCAATATCAACCTATAAATTCAAAATATAAGATTTTTATAATTGATGAAGTTCACATGCTTACAAATGAAGCATTTAATGCATTGTTAAAGATATTAGAAGAGCCCCCAAAATTTGTGATTTTTATACTTGCAACAACAGAACCACATAAAATTCCACCAACAATTCATTCAAGATGCCAGCGTTTTGATTTTAAAAGATTATCTATAAAAGAAATTATTTTAAATATGAAAAATATTTTAAAAAAAGAAGGTTATGAGATTGATGATACAACACTTTTTAAAATAGCTAAAAAAGCTGATGGGTCTATGAGAGATGCTTTAAGTATCTTAGAACAAGTTATAAATTTTTATTTTGATGAAGAGGGAAGAAAATATGTAGATGCTTTTTTAAATTATATTGATACCTCACTTTTTAATGAGTTAATTGATAATATTCTAAAAGATGATAAAGAGCAAATTATTGAAAAATTAAAAAAATTATACTTTAATGGAACTGATTTTAAAAATTTTACTCAGGAATTTATTGAGTATTTAGAGAATTTGATTTTAATTAAAACTTTACATGAAAATGCTAAAGATTATGTTCAGGAAACTCCAGAAAACTTAAATGAAATGATAAATTTATCTAAAAAATGTTCTGAAGAATTTTTACAAAATTTATTGTTAGATTTAACCAATAATTTTGATAAAATAAAGTATTCTGAATTCCCTCATATTCATTTAGAGTTGATACTTCTAAAAAATTTTTCACAAAAATTTTTTGATACTGGGGAGAGATTAGAAAAAAAAGAAGAGGCAAAAAAGGATTGGAATGAAATATTAAATTATTTTTCATTAAAAAAGCCATTAATTTATGGAGTATTATCTAAAGCAAATGTTTTAAAAATTGATTCAGATGAAATTTCAATTGAAATTGAAAAGGGTATAATTGATAAAAATAAAATTAAAGAAGCTCTAAATAATTATTTTAAAAAAGTTACAATTATTGAAAAAGAAAAAAAAATTCCTTTCAAACATGAAGTCCTAAATCATCCAGTTGTTAATGACATTTTAACAATTTTTGGCGGCGAAATTGTAAAAATAGTGGAGTATAATAATAAACAAAGAAATTAACTTACTGAAAAAATTAAAAAAGAAAAGATAAGAGCAGGAATCTATGTTATAGGGAGTGAGGGATGATGAAGATTCCTGCGCTTACCTTAAATATAGATATTTTCTTCAAGAGGATTTTTGCCTAATTTTTCAATTTTTTCACCAAATTCATTCATAGTCTCTGCAAATTTT
>JALVYZ010000387.1 GCA_027037705.1 bacterium
ATAACTTTCTCAATAGCCTCTTTATACTTATTACTATTAGGATTACCCGCAAAATTACTCGCTAAATCCTCTAAAATAAACCGTACAGCACCCTTTATAGTGCTACCAGGATAGAAGGGCACCCCTAAGATCCAATCCATATGTAGACCCACCTCGAAAACCGCTTTAAATAATCCGGATCCAACTCCAGCTAGACCATAAGAATAAGAATCAACATAATACAAAATATCTACAGTATTATAGCCATTCTTCGTCAATATTTTTAACTGGTTGTTCATAATTTCTTCGTCAATTATTTTTAAGCTTTCTTGCAAGTAATTCCTCCAGTCTCCACTATAAATTAAACTCAATATTTCATGTTTAATTTCAGTTGAAGCCTTTGAATTCCCAATATTCCTTTCCATTATATTCAAAAGACCATTACCTATACTTTCAAGTAGCTTCCCACCCGCCATTATCCTATAATCATTACCGTCTTCCATGATTTATTCACCCTGTAACTCCTTCAAGAATTCACAAAACCCTCTAAATGCTTTATATATTAATAATTTATAAGTATTAATATCTATACACTCAATCTTATCTCCGAGTACCTTATATAAATCTTCCGAATAAAACAAAATATTTAATAAAATGTAGTTGAGATTATCTTCAACTATAATAGGATTTATCAGAGATTGTCTGCGTCTCTTTCGTAGACGACTCATCTTAGTATCGCGAGGTAATCCAAAAACCCAATTATTAAAATTATCTAAATATTTATTATATTTAGAAGAGCTAGCTCTTGCAATTATATCAATGACTCCTTCAGGTTGAATATTACTAAGGTAGGATGCACAGAAATGCTCTTGATATTTTAAAGATAATTTTGGAATCAAAGTATTTTTACCTTTCTTATAGTTATTTATAGATATTTTTAATTTATTTATTATATCAACGAGCAATTCAAATAATACTATAACATTTTTGATAGGATTGAAAAAATGTATTATAGGGATTTCATAAAGATTAAAAATATTATAAATTATATTAAATCTGCCGAATCCCTTTGAACTAGCTTTGCCGAGCCCTAGTAGCACAGGCACGCTAGCTAATATTAAAATAGTAAACTCAATTATTTTTTTAATAATCTCATCCGCTTCAGAAGAGCTATAACCACAGTCTTCAAGAATTTTCTTAAGTCTTCTTTTATCAACTAATATAATTAATCTAAATTTAATTAGATTGGAATTAATTGGTTCTATATGAAGAATACTATTATGCTTTATTGGTATAATTGAATATGAGTCGTTCCCCTTTTCTAAACGATATATGGCCGGTTTACGTTGAGCTAAGAAAGCATTAAACCTATTAGGACTTTTTATAAAATAAGTTATATTATCATGAGTAATAAAAATTTTAAAGAAATCATCAAAATTATTGTGAGTTATATAAAATTTTTCAATTGATATTTCATTCCTCAAGTTATTATAATCCTTAATAGATACTTTATTATTTTTTATAATAATTTTTTCATTTAATTTATAATTAATCAGAGGCTCTACCCTTACTGTTATAACACCTTTATTCTTTGCATCGCCGAATAAGAGACCTATCAATGAAATAATTTTTTCATTTTTACATTTTATCCCAGCTTTTTCCGCAGTACTGTGATCATTTAATCCCAGTGCTGTTGCAATAACCACTCTAGTCAACCATCTTGCTTTTCCTATTATTGCTTTGGCAGTAGGAATACCGGAGATCCACGCGCTTAATATTTCCGGGTTGTCTATGTCATGCAGAATCCGATAATGCATACCCTGGAAATCTCCGATCATCACAGGCGTGATTGCCTTGAAGGCTATTTCTCCTACGACTTTGCTTCCAGCTGGTAACCTTTTTGCAGCTTGCACTGCTTCACTGAGGGTCTTTGATAGTATTTCCTCTGTCACTTTCTAGTCACCGCTGATGGTTGCTTCTGCAAGCCTCTTCAATGTTAGAAAATAGT
>JALVYZ010000388.1 GCA_027037705.1 bacterium
ACCAGCACTAACACTTATTTAATTTGGAGGAAATAATGTTATTTCAAGATGTTGTAATGAATCTTCAAAAATTTTGGGCAGATTATGGATGCATTATTCAACAGCCATATGATATAGAAGTTGGAGCAGGAACAATGAATCCTGCTACATTTTTAAGGGTACTTGGCCCAGAACCATTTAATGTAGCATATGTAGAACCTTCCCGTAGACCAACAGATGGAAGATATGGTAAAAATCCTAATAGACTACAACATTATTATCAGTTTCAGGTAATTTTAAAGCCATCTCCAGATGATATTCAGGATATATATCTTGATAGTTTAAAATTTTTAGGAATAAAACCCGAGGAACATGATATAAGATTTGTTGAAGATGACTGGGAAAGCCCAACACTTGGAGCATGGGGATTAGGCTGGGAAGTATGGCTTGATGGTATGGAAATAACTCAATTTACTTATTTCCAGCAAGCTGGGGGAATAGACCTTGACCCAGTATCAGGAGAAATTACATATGGAATTGAAAGAATTGCAATGTATCTACAGGAAGTGGATAATGTTTTTGATTTAAAATGGAATGATAAGTTAAATTATGGAGATATCCATTATATGAGCGAAGTAGAAGGTTCCACCTATAATTTTGATGAAGCAGATATTGATATGCTTTTTAAACTTTTTGATATGTATGAAAATGAATCGAAAAGAATAATAGAAAAAGGACTTGTATTACCAGCATATGACTATTGTTTAAAATGTTCACATACATTCAACTTATTGGATGCGAGAAATGCAATAAGTGTAACTGAAAGAACTCAATATATTGCAAGAATTAGAAATTTAGCAAAAGCATGTGCAGAAAAATATTTAAAACAAAGAGAGGAAATGGGTTTTCCGTTGTTAAAAAAATGAGGTGGAAGGAGAAATACAGTGTGGAGTCTGGAGTCGGGAGTTTTTATTTTAATGAAAAATTAAAAATGAATAATGAAAATTTTTAACTACTTAATTACTATAAATAATTATGATAACAAAATTACTTACGCATCTACGCATTTACCCATTTTCACATATACGCATAAACATTAAAACAGAAAGGTGAAATATGCCAAAGAGAACTGATATAAAAAAAATTCTGTTAATTGGCTCTGGTCCAATAGTTATAGGTCAGGCTTGTGAGTTTGATTATTCTGGAACTCAAGCTTGCAAAGCGTTAAGAGAAGAAGGTTATGAGGTTATTCTTGTAAATAGCAATCCAGCAACAATTATGACTGATCCTGAATTTTCTGATAGAACCTATATTGAGCCATTAACAGTGGAATATGTGTCAAAAATTATTGAAAAAGAAAGACCTGATGCACTTTTGCCTACTCTTGGTGGACAAACTGCTCTTAATTTAGCAGTTGATCTTGCAGAGGAAGGAGTGCTTGATAAATACGGTGTTGAATTACTTGCAGCAAGCCTTGAAGCAATAAAAAAAGCTGAAGACAGGGAACTTTTTAAAGCTGCAATGAAGAAAATAGGTCTTGATTTGCCTAAAAGTGGTTATGTTAATACACTTGATCAGGCAAAAGAAATTATAAAAGATATAGGTTTTCCAGTTATTATAAGACCTTCTTTTACTTTAGGTGGAACTGGTGGGAATATTGCCTATAATTATGAAGAATTTGAAGATTTTGTTATATGGGGGCTTGATCAGTCTCCTGTCAATCAAGTGTTAATTGAAGAAAGTGTTATTGGATGGAAAGAGTATGAGCTTGAAGTAATGAGAGATAAAAATGATAATGTAGTAATAATATGTTCAATTGAGAATTTTGATCCTATGGGAATTCATACAGGAGATTCAATAACTGTTGCTCCTGCTCAAACTTTAACAGATAAAGAATATCAAATAATGAGAAATGCAGCAATAGATGTTATAAGAGAGATTGGAGTTGATACAGGAGGGTCAAATATTCAATTTGCTGTTAATCCAGAAAATGGAAAACTTGTTAT
>JALVYZ010000389.1:0-897 GCA_027037705.1 bacterium
GAACGAAGCGATTGCTTGCAATCGTGTAATGAGTACTCACTACACATTTTCTCGCAAGCTCGTAAATGTTTCGTTCGCCCTTGCAAGCAAGGGTTATAATAATTCTTTTAACTTTTCTTTTAATCTCACAAGCTCTTCTTCTTTTTTCTTAATTTTACTATATAAACTCGCAAGTTCTTTTTCAACTTTATCTATTTTCTTTGCAATTGCTCCAATGCTTTTTTGTTTTTTTACAATGTTTTTTTGCTCCTGGGTGTTTTGGTCTATTTGTTGTGGGGTTTGTTCATATAAGTTGTTATATTCCATTGTGATTCCTTTTTTGTTTAATTATAGTAAAAAATTTTTCTAAAAATTTGATTTTTTTACTTTATAGCTAAAAAGAAAGTTATTTTTCGTGATGTGGTTTATGTTTATTTGATGTTTGAATAACTGAATAAATAGCTATTATTGCTAATATTATTCCTAACCCAGTCCATATTATTTGTCCCATTTATTTCTCCTTTGTAGATATATTCCTGAAAGCATTAATATTATTCCAACTATTGCGTCAATCCAATTCATTATTTGGATATCGGATAAAGTTATTCCATATCCAGCATTTACAAAAAATCCAAGTCCTATATTTTTAAATATCTCTCCCCTTGTTTCTAAATCATACCACATTTTCTTTAAAATATTCATATTATTCCCTCTTCTTTTAAGTTTATTATATCTTCTTTCAAATCTAACCAAACTTCTTTATTATTCAGTGCTAATTCCTTTAAACAAATTCCCTGCTCCACTAATTGTTTATAAAGGTCGCTATTTTGTGCTATCTTTAACCATAAATCATAAAGTTCTGCACTTTCTAATGCATTAAAATGTCTAATCTCATCTTTATGAGTTCCATAAACTAAT
>JALVYZ010000389.1:907-1985 GCA_027037705.1 bacterium
CATCCAAAAAATTTTCCATTTCCGCTATAATTTTGTCTAAGTAAAGCTACAAATGCTTTACGGCTTTTGAAATAATTTTCTTGCAATCTGTTATCAGTATGTGCGTTCTTTGGGTTTTCTGTTATTATAAATTTCAGGTGGGTCACTTTCCTGCCTGTTTTTATTTCCTCATATTCACATAAAATATCTGTATGTTCTTCTAGTTCGGTTTTGGCTTTTTCAAGTATTCTTTTTTTTAACATTCCATATACATAACTTTTTGGTATTTCCAACACTTCTCTTAACTCTTTTAAACTAATAATTTTTTCAGCTTTTGTTCCATAACGACTATACATTTCAAACCAATCTTTTAGAATTTCATACAAACGAATAGCATAACTACTTTTTAAAGATAAAATGTTTTCAATTTTATATTTCAAGAATTTTTTTTGAGCCTCTAAAAGATACGGTCTTAATTTTGGATAAATCATAAATCTAACTTCACCTTGACTTTCAACATAATGTCCTCCACTAATCCAATTACACATAATAAATCCATCATCAGTAGGAATATGTAAAGGCTTTTCCAAAAGCTCTTTTAAAGCCTCTTTTACAGCCCAATATAAATCTTTTCTTTTTAGTCCTGTAAGTTCTTTAAAATCCTTTACCTTAAAAACATACTCTTCATTAATATCATCACTTCTCTTAAGTCCTGCAATTAAAGTTGTAATAAATTTAAGGCTCAAAGGATTTAGTTTATATCTTGCTTTTATCACTACATCAGCTTTTTTTACTTCTAAGTTTCCATTAACTTGGATAAATTTAGCCATTTTAAGAACCTTTTTGCATTATTATAACAAAAAATAATAACATTTATTAAATTAAGATATTTTAAACCCTGAAAATGTTATCTTTTAAACCCTGAAAATGTTATTTTTTACCCTGAAAATGTTATTTTTTACCCTGAAAATGTTATTTTTAAATCGTCAAAACCCCTAAATTTCGGACTTTTCTCACCCCTACATATTACATATTACAAGATATTATATAGACACTATCTAAGAGAAAATTTCAAAAATCAAAAGAAAAATTGACGAAA
>JALVYZ010000390.1:0-417 GCA_027037705.1 bacterium
TCTAAAAACACTCCATTTCTTGATCTACCAGAAGATTCTGAAAATTTAGATGAAATTGATAAGGAAGTTATGGATATTGGCTTTATTGAAGATGAATAATATATTTGGTTAAAGGACGAAGGTGGAAGGTGGAAGAAGGATTGTTAATTAAAATTTAATGGTTCATGCTACCAGTTCATCTGCAATTAATTCAGCTTGTTTTATAACAGTTTCTGTTGCCAATTTTTGCATATCAGGAGGATAACCATATTTACGAAGAGTTCTTTTTACAATTACTCTTAATTTTGCCCTTGCGCTTTCCCTTATTGTCCAGTCAATTGTGGTATTTTTACGCACCTTATCATACAAAACAATAGCAAGTTCTCTAAGTTTCTCTTTTCCCATTAGCTCCCTTGCACTTTCATTATTTGCAACAGC
>JALVYZ010000390.1:427-1985 GCA_027037705.1 bacterium
TTCATATTCAGATAAACCCATTTCTTCAGGTTCTTTGTCCATTTTTTTAATATCTTTTGCAAGAGAAATAAGCTCTTCTATTACTTCAGCTGCAGTTAATATTTTATTGTTGTATTTTCTAATTAACTCGTCAAGAGATTCCATCAAAGATTTACTCTTTACAAGATTTTTTCTTATTCTGCCTTTTATTTCATCATTTATGAGCTTTTTCAATGTTTCAATAGCCACATTTTTATGCTTCATCTCTTTTAATTCTTCAAGAAATTCATCAGATAAAATAGAAATATCAGGTTTTTTAATTCCAGCAGCATCAAATACATCAATAACACCATTTGAAACAATTGCTTTATCAATAATCTGTTTTATTGCTGTTTCTAATCCCTCTCCACCTCCTTTCCCAAAAGTAGAAGAAGTATCAAATTTTACAAGTCGTGATTTCACAGCCTGAAAAAATGCAACTTCCTCTTTAATTTTCATTGCTTCAGGATGAGGCACAGCAATTGCAAAAGCCTTTGAAAGTGCTGTTACTGCATCAATAAATCTTTTTTTGCCATTTTCTAACCCAAGTATAAAATCTTCAGCTTCTAAAATAATTGTTAATTTTTCTGAAGTATTAGCGTCAAAATATCTTTTATAATCAAAGCCAAATAAAATTCCAGTTACAACTTCATATTTTTCAATCATTATTTTTACTGCTTCTTCCTGCAACTTTGCAGGATCACCTTTTCCTCCACTTTCAGCATAAAATGAAAGAGCAGCCTTCAAATCAGCAGCAATTCCTAAATAATCAACAATGAGTCCACCTGTTTTATCTTTATAAACTCTATTTACCCTTGCAATAGCCTGCATTAAAGTATGACCCTTCATTGGCTTGTCAATATACATTGTATGAAGACATGGCACATCAAATCCTGTTAACCACATATCAACAACAATTACAATTTTTAACTCATCATCAGGGTCTTTGAATCTATCTGCAAGCACTCTTCTCTGGTCTTTTGTCAAATAAAATTTTGAAATTTCAGGTTCATCAGAAGATGAAACTGTCATCACAATTTTTATAAAACCTTTTTTAAGTTCATCACTGTGCCAGTTAGGTCTTAATTTTATTATTTCATTGTATAACTTAACTGCAATTTTTCTCGTCATAACCACAATCATTGCCTTTCCATCCATTACCTCTAATCTCTGTTCAAAATGGTTTACAATATCGTTTGCTATCTGTTTTATCCTTGATTCACTGCCAATAAGAGCCTCTAATTTTGCCCACTTTGTTTTTACCTTTTCAATGTCAGATAATCCTTTTTTATCAAGCTCTTCCTCAAATTCTTCTATCAATCTCTTTCCTTCTTCAGTTAAAGATATTTTAGCAAGCCTGCTTTCATAATAAATAGGCACAGTAACGCCATCTTCTACTGCATGAGAAATGTCATAAATATCAATATAATTTCCAAAAACAGCAGGTGTGTTTCTATCTGTTTTTTCAATAGGAGTTCCTGTAAATGCTATATATGTTGCATTTGGAAGGGCATCTCGTAAATATTTTGCAAATCCATAT
>JALVYZ010000391.1 GCA_027037705.1 bacterium
AATCCATCCATTTCCACTAATAACTGATTCAATGTTTGCTCCCTTTCATCATGTCCACCACCTAATCCTGCTCCTCTATGCCTTCCAACAGCATCAATTTCATCTATAAAAATTATACATGGAGCATTTCTTTTACCTTGAATAAATAAATCTCTAACTCTTGCAGCTCCAACTCCAACAAACATTTCAACAAAATCAGAGCCACTTATGCTAAAAAATGGAACATCTGCTTCACCTGCAATTGCTTTAGCAAGTAAAGTTTTCCCAGTTCCTGGTGGTCCTATCAAAAGTACTCCTTTAGGAATTTTCCCACCTAATTTAGTAAATTTTTTTGGATCTTTTAAAAATTCAATTATCTCCTGTAATTCTTCTTTAGCTTCATCAATCCCTGCTACATCTTTAAATGTAACTTTATTTTCATCTTTATTTAGTAGTTTTGCCCTTGATTTGCCAAAAGAAAAAGCTTTTCCACTTCCACCTGACATCTGTCTCATAAAGAATATCCATACTCCAATTAATAAAAGCATTGGGAACCATGAAATTAAAATAGATTGCCAGAGAGATGTTTTTTCTTCTGGTTTTACTGTAATTAATATATTATTTTCTTTTAATGTTTTAATTAAATCAGGGTCATTAGGAGCATAACATGAATAATATTGACCATTAATTGTATGAAGCTTAATTTGATCCCCTTGTATTATGACACTTTCTACCTGCTTTGTTTTGATTAAATTTAGAAAATCAGAATAAGTAATTTCTTTAGAAACAGAATGTGGTGTGTTAAAAGCATTAAACACCATAATAACTATTAAAATTATAACTAACCATAAACTTATGTTTTTTATAAAATTATTATCTGGTCCTCCTTTTGGAATTTTTCCGTTAATAGCTTTCCTCCTTTTAGTTTTGTGTGTGTTGGTGATAGTAATGAAATTAGTATTATAAAAAATTTTTCTTTATTTTATCACTAACACCAACATTAAATTTTAACAGTTTTAAATTACCATATAAGTAAAACTAATTCAATAAAATTTTGAATTTTAACGCTTTTTTTGAATTTTTATCAATTTTTACTTTTTCACTTATCCTTAAATTATTTACATTAATTATTTCACCAGTATTGTCTTCAAAAATAAATAAATCTCTTCTTATTCTAAATGGAATTTTTTGGTTTATAAAAAAGTCTTTTAACTTAACTGATTTGTTCATTCCAAGGGGGGTAAATCTATCTCCATTTTTAAAAAATCTCACTTTTAATGGGAAGTTAACTTTATCATAGTCAACATATTCTTCATTTTTTTTATTGGAAAAATTTATGTCTTTTACATCTACTTTCTCAATAATTATTTTTCCATTGCCAAAAATGTATTCACCAGGTTTTGATAGAATTAATTCACTTTTTTCTTTTTTTAAATCTTGAGTGGTAAAAAGAATTTCTCTGTATTCTTTGAATATTCTAAGTTTATGTATGTAAAGTTTTTTCGTTGTTTCTTTTGATAAAATAATTTTGTCAATTTCATTTAAAAGATTTTCAGAAAAATTTACATTTAAATCAATTAATATGTTTTTATATATTTCAAATCTTATAATTTTAAAATTCCAGAATTGATTTAAATTTTCTAATTTTAAGCAAAGTCCAATTTTATTTCTTTTTACTGCTTCATGAAAAATTTGGTTAATAATAAAGTTTAAAACTTCTTCAATTTCTGAAATTTTACTTTTGTAAAAGTCTATTATTGAAAATAGATCAACTTCAAATTCTTTTTTTAAGAATGGAATAAGCTTATATCTTATTCTGTTTCTTAAAAATTTTGTATCAAAATTTGAGGAGTCATCAATATGATTTAAATTATTTTCTTTTATAAATTTTTCAATTTCTTCTCTTTTAAAACATAAAATTGGACGAACTAATTTGTCATTTTTTAATTGAATTCCTTTTAAAGAGAATATACTTTTTTTTCTGAAAAAATTTATAAAAAATGTTTCTACTTGATCATCTAAATGATGGGCTGTAGCAATTTTTGTAAAATTATAATCATTAGCAATTTCATTAAAAAAATTATATCTTTCTATTCTTCCAGCTTCTTCAATGCTGATACCTTTTTTTTTAGCTATTTCTTTAATATTTATACTTCTTGTAAATATTTGCAGGTCATTTTTTTTTGCAAAATCAATACAAAAATCCATATCTCGTATGCTTTCAGGACCTCTAAGATTATGATTAAGATGTGCAAGTGCAAATTTAAAATTATTTTTAATTAAAAGATAGGCTAAAAATACAGAATCTTTACCGCCTGAAAAACCAACTAAAATTTTATCATTTATATTAATTAATTGATTTTCTTCAATAAATTTTAAAAATTTTTCATTTATTGTCATAAGTTAAAGCAATTTTTTAGTATTAATAGCTGAAATATAAAAAAACTATCAGCTAATTTATAATGTTATTTTTATATTTAATTCTTTTAGCTGTTTTTTATCAACTTCAGATGGAGCTCCAGTCATTAAACATGTAGCTTTTTGAGTTTTTGGAAATGGAATTACATCTCTAATATTTTCAGAGTCTGTTAAGAACATCAATAATCTATCAAATCCAATTGCCAAGCCTCCATGAGGTGGAGCACCATATTCAAATGCTTCAAGTAAAAATCCAAATTTTTCTTTTGCATCTTTTTCTTCAAGTCCTAATGCATTAAATACTTTTTCTTGAATATCTTTTCTATGGATTCTTATACTTCCACCTCCAAGTTCAATTCCATTTAAAACAATATCGTAAGCCTTTGATCTTACTTTATCTGGGGAAGTTTCAAGTAATTCAATATCTTCATCCAATGGAGATGTAAATGGATGGTGAAGAGCTACGTATCTTTTCTCTTCTTCATCCCATTCTAAAAGTGGAAAATCTATTACCCAAACAAATTTAAATTCATTTTCATTTATTAAGTTTAATCTCTTAGCAAGTTCTTTTCTTAAATGTCCTAACGATTCATTAACTATTTTAGAGCTATCAGCTCCAAAAACAACTAAATCTCCTGGTTCTAAATTTAATCTTTCCTGTAACTTTTGTTTTTCATCATCTGAAAAGAATTTTACAATTGGACTTTGCCATTCATTTTCTAAAATTTTAATCCATGCCATACCTTTTGCACCATATATTTTAACAAATTCAGTTAAATCATCAAGATCTTTTCTTGAAAATTTTGCTCCATCTTTAACTTTAATTGCTTTTATTATTCCTTTGTTTTTTACTGCATTTGCAAAAACTTTAAATGATGTATTCTGAAAAATATCTGTTAAATTAACTAAATGTAAATCAAATCTGATATCAGGTGCATCAAGGCCATACTTATCAATAGCTTCAGAATATGTAATCACTGGAAAATTTTCATTGAACTCCAATCCTTTTATTTCTGTAAAAATTTTTTTAATTAAATTTTCTGTAATATTCATTACATCTTCTCTATCAACAAAACTCATTTCCATATCAATTTGGGTAAATTCTGGCTGTCTATCTGCTCTTAAATCTTCATCTCTAAAACATCTTACTATTTGGTAATATCTGTCAAAGCCTGATATCATCAAAATCTGTTTAAATAGCTGGGGCGATTGAGGTAGAGCATAAAATTTCCCAGGATTTACTCTACTTGGTACAAGATAATCTCTTGCACCTTCTGGAGTTGATTTTGTTAAAAACGGAGTTTCTATCTCAAGGAAATTATTTTCATTTAAAAAGTTTCTAACAATTTGTGCTGTTTTATGTCTAATGACTATATTTTTCTGCATCTTGGGTCTTCTAAGATCGAGGTATCTGTATTTAAGCCTTAAATTTTCACTAACTTCAATTCTGTCTTCTATTATAAAAGGAGGAGTTTTAGCTGGTGATAAAATTTCAACTTTTTTTACAATGACTTCAATTTCTCCTGTTGGTAATTTAGGATTCACTGTGCCTTCTGGTCTTGGAGAAACTTCTCCTTCAATTGCGATAACAAATTCTGCTCTTAACTTATGTGCAATTTTGTGAACTTCTTGTGAAATTTCTGGATTAAATACTATTTGAGTAATTCCTGTTAAATCTCTTAAATCTATGAATACAATGCCTCCATGATCCCTCCAATTTTCAACCCAGCCACAAAGTTTAACTTTTTGGCCATTATCTGTGATTCTTAAATCACCACAGTAATGTGTTCTGTATTTACTCATAAATTTCCTCCAAATTATTATTTATTTAACAAATCCTTCATACCCTCCATTAATACTTGAAAACTATTGCATAATCATTTTCAATACCCTCTTTTTTAAAATGAGGGTTGGAGAGGTTTTTTATTATATTAAAAAAGTAAAAAATAAAAGCAAATTCACATATAAATTTTAGCCAATATAGTCAAGTTTTTCTTGAAATTTTTTAATAAAAAAACTATTGTAAAAATAAGAATTAATAGGAGGAAAGTTATGATAAGAAAACCAGCAGTTGCAGGGATGTTTTACCCAGGAGATAAATCATCATTATTAGCAGAAATTAAGTCTTATTTAAATAATGTTAATGTCCCAAAAATAGACAATGTAAAAATTATTATTTCTCCTCATGCTGGATACATGTATTCTGGTCCTGTTGCTGCGTATGGTTACAAAACAATTGATGGGAAAGAATATGATAATGTATTTATTTTTGCACCTTCACATAGAGCACAATTTAGTGGAATTTCTGTGTATAATGGAGAAGGATATGAAACTCCCCTTGGAATAGTAGAAATTAATCAGAATATAGTTAAAAAGCTTTTTGAAGAATCTAATTTAATAAAATTTTATGAATATGCACATGTTCAGGAACATTCATTAGAGGTTCAATTACCATTTTTACAGGTGGTTTTGAATAATAAATTTAAGTTAATCCCTGCGCTTGTTGGTACTCACAATATAAATGAGTTAATTGAAATTGCTAAAATTGTAAATGATTATATTGGAGAAAAAGATTTAATTGTTTTAAGTACAGATTTGTCTCATTATTATAACTCTAATAAAGCAAAAATATTGGATTCTGTAGCTATAGAAGATATTAAAAATTTAGATATTGAAAAGTTTTATAATGATATAGCTTCAGGAAAGACTGAAGCATGTGGTTTTGGGCCTTTGATTATTGGAATGGCAATAGCAAAATTAAGAGGATGGAATAATTGTGAAATATTAAAATATGCAGATTCTGGAGATGTTTCAGGAGATAAATCTCAGGTTGTGGGATATGTTTCTGCTGTAATTTATGATAATTCAGAAGATTTTAGTTTAAATGAGTATGAAAAAGACATATTACACAAAATTGCTTATGAATCTATAAAATCAAAACTTGAAAATAGACCTTTTTTGCTGGAATATGAAGTAACTCCAAATTTAGCACAAAAGAGAGGAGTTTTTGTAACACTTCACAAATTTGGTCAACTTAGAGGTTGTATTGGAAATATTATTGGAATTGAACCTTTACATGAGACTGTTAAAAATATGGCAAGAGCAGCAGCTTTTGAGGACCCAAGATTTCCATCTTTAAAATATGAAGAACTTAAAGATATTGATATAGAAATTAGTGTATTAAGTCCTTTAAAAAAAGTTAAAGATATAAATGAAATTGAAGTTGGCAAGCATGGAATTTACTTGAGAAAAGGTTTCTACTCAGGTTTATTACTTCCCCAGGTTGCTACAGAATATAATTGGGATAGATTAACTTTTTTAGATCAAACATGTTTAAAGGCAGGGATGCAGCCTGGTTGCTGGAAAGATAGAGATACTGAAATATATATCTTTTCTGCAGATGTTTTTTAAAAATATATTGAAAATAAATAAATAATATGGCATTAGCAGTTGGTTTTTAAATTATTTTTATTGATGGTAAAATCTAATAAAATGAAGGAGGATAATTAATATGGAGAGAACACTTGGAATCATTAAACCTGATGCTGTAAGTAAAAATGTTATAGGTAAAATTATTTCAATTATTGAAGAAAATGAAATAAAAATAAAAGCAATGAAAATGGTTAAATTAACTGAAGAACAAGCAAAAGGTTTTTATTATGTTCATAAAGATAAACCTTTTTTTAATGACTTAATTAAATTTATGACTTCAGGTCCTGTTGTTTTAATGCTTTTGGAAGGGGAAAATGTTATTGAAAGATGGAGAAAAATAATGGGTGTTACAGATCCAGCAAAAGCAGATGAAGGAACAATTAGAAAATTATATGGAACTGATATTGAAAAAAATGCAGTGCATGGATCAGATGCCCCAGAAACTGCTGAATATGAAACAAAATATTTTTTTAATGCATTGGAGGTTTGTTGAAAGACAGTTGGGAGTATGGAGTGCGGAGTCGAGAGTTATTAAAAAAATGAAAATGCGTAGAAGCGAAAATGCGAAGATGCGGAAAAGCATATTTAATTATTATCGCATTAACACATTTACGCAACGAGTTTAAGGTTGAAGGCTGAAGGCTGAAGGATGAAGAAAAAATACGAACCACGAGCCACGAATTACGAACAACGAACAATAAATAACTACTAATAACAACGAATAACGTATAAATAACTAAAAACTAACACCATCACCAGCACTAACACTTATTTAATTTGGAGGAAATAATGTTATTTCAAGATGTTGTAATGAATCTTCAAAAATTTTGGGCAGATTATGGATGCATTATTCAACAGCCATATGATATAGAAGTTGGAGC
>JALVYZ010000392.1 GCA_027037705.1 bacterium
ATATATTATTCCTGACAATTGTACAGGATGTAACACCTGTGTTGAGTATTGTCCTGTTGATATTCCAGACCCATACAATCAGAATCTTTCCACAAATAAAGCAATTCATATATATTTTTCACTTGCAGTCCCATTAATTACCTACATTGATGAAGAAAATTGTTTATATTTGAAAGAGAAGAAATGTCGTTTTTGCGAAAATGTGTGTGAAAACAATGCAATTGACTTTACACAGAAACCAGAAAGAATAGAAGTAAACGTTGGAGCAGTTATATTATCATCAGGATTTGAAATATTTGATCCAAAAATTAGAGGGGATTATGGATATGGTAAATATACTAATGTTATAACAAGTCTTGATTTTGAAAGATTACTTTCATCAACAGGACCATTTGGTGGAGAGATAAGAAGATTATCTGATGGTAAGCATCCTAAAAAAATTGCATGGATTCAATGTGTAGGCTCCCGTCAGGTTAATCCACCAGGAGCAAACAGTTATTGTTCAGCAGTTTGCTGCACATACACTCAAAAACAGGCAATTTTAGCAAAAGAACATGATGAAAATGTTGATATTACAATTTTTCACAACGATATAAGAGCTTATGGTAAGGACTTTGAAAGATACTTTGATAGAGCAAAAGAATTAGGAGTTAAATTTATTAGAAGCTATGTATCAGTTGAAAGAGAAGATCCTGAAACCAAAAATATAACAATAAAATATGCAACAACAGAGGGAGTTAAGAGAGAGGAATTTGATTTAGTTGTTCTTTCTGTAGGAATGAATCCTCCAAAGGATGCAAAAGATATTGCTGAAAAATTTGGAATTGAATTAAATGATATGGGATTCTGCGATGTTGATTTTAACAATCCTTTAAAGACTACAAAAGAAGGAATTTTTGTTAGCGGTGCTTTTATTGGACCAAGTGATATTCCAGAAGCAGTTTATACTGCAAGTGGTGCAGGTTCTCTTTGCGGCGAATTTTTAAACTATAGAAGAGGGAAGCTTGTTACTGAAAAAAAGTTACCTGCTGAAATAGATGTTGCTGGAAAAGAGCCAAGAATAGGAGTTTTTGTATGTCATTGTGGTGCCAACATTGGAAGAGTTATAAATGTCCCAGAAATTGTTGAGTATGCTTCAAAATTGCCAAATGTTGTTCATTCTCAGGAGCAATTGTTTTCATGCACCACAAATTCAGCTAAAGAGATTATTGATACAATTCATGAAAAAAATTTAAATAGAGTAATTGTTGCTGCATGCAGTCCAAGAACATTGGAGCCTCTATTTAGAGATACATTAAAAGAAGCAGGACTTAATCAATATTTACTTGAAATGATAAATATTAGAGAGCACTGTTCATGGGTTCATATGAAAGAGAAAGAGGAAGCAACAGAGAAGGCAAAAGATATTTTAAGAATGGGAATTGCAAGAGCAAACTTACTTGAACCATTACAGGAATTCTCTTTGCCAGTTGATAATAGAGCATTAATTATTGGTGGTGGAGTTTCTGGATTAATATGCGCTCTTTCAATAGCAGAGCAGGGACATGAGGTTTATATTATTGAAAAGGAAAAAGAGCTTGGTGGAATGGCAAGAAAGCTATATTTTACAATAGATGGAATGGATGTCCAAAGTTATATAAATGGTTTAATTGAAAAAGTTTACAAAAATCCAATAATTCATGTTTATACAGAAGCAGAAATAGTTGATGTAGCAGGTTATGTTGGAAATTTTGAAACTAAAATTAAGATTAAAAATTATGAAGAAAAAGTAATAAAACATGGTGCAACTGTAATTGCAATTGGAGCAGAGGAGTATAAGCCTAATGAATATCTTTATGGAGAGCATGAGAATGTGGTTACTCAGGTAGAGCTTGGTGAAATGATTGTTAAAGAAGATGAAAAAGTAAAAAATGCTCAAAGTGTTGTAATGATTCAATGTGTAGGATGCAGAAATGAAGATAGAAATTACTGCAGTA
>JALVYZ010000393.1 GCA_027037705.1 bacterium
TAGAGGCCTTGAGGATACCATGTCAGCCTTGTTTTTTCAAAATTTGAAAGCCTGATTCAATTTTTCTTTCCCTATCCCCTTATCTGTCCGCCCCTGAAGCCTGAAGAGCAAGGGAAGAAACGAGGGCGGAAGAAACAGAGCAAACCCAAGAACCTGCTTGACCGTCTGAAGCAACACAAAAGGGAAGTTCTGGCCTTTATGCACAATTTCAAGGTGCCTTTTGACAACAACTTGGCTGAACGGGATTTGCGGATGGTCAAGTTAAAACAAAAGGTATCGGGAGGCTTCCGCACGGAAGAAGGGGCGCAGACGTTCTGTCAGATTCGCAGTTACATTTCCACCTGTCGCAAGAATTGGCAGCGGGTGTTCGGGGCGTTGGTGAGGGCTTTGACGGACGCTCCTTTCTACCCTGCTTTCCTCCAGACCTCCTTTGCTGCATCAGGCTGAATCGTTACCCGTAGGGAAATTATACTCGTAGGGCGAAACGGAGTCAGGTAGTGGTAGCGAGTAAGTGATGAGGTAGGGTAAGATAAGAGCATGATACAGACCATCATCACCCACAAATGCAGTCGGTGCGGAAGCACCAATATTGTGAAAAACGGGCACAACAAGAGTGGCAGTCAGCAGTATTATTGCAAGGATTGCCACGCCCACCGTGTTTTGGAGCCAAAGCGCAAGCACACTTCGGATACAAAAGAGAAAGTCCTGAAGGTGTACAAAGAGCGGGCGAGCCTGCGAGGATTAGAGCGGGTTTTCCATGTGAGCCGCACCACAATATTGTCCTGGCTCAGAGAACGGGCACAACAATTGCCAACACTGCAGGAAACGCTTCTGCCAGTCCAGGGCGATGATGTTCTGGAACTGGACGAAATGTGGTCGTTTGTCTTCAAAAAAGACAACAAACGATGGATTTGGACGGCGATTTCGCGCAAAACCAGGCAAATAGTGGCTTTTGTAATTGGTGACCGAAGCGTGAAAACCTGCCGACGGTTGTGGCAACGATTGCCCGCTGAGTATCGTGAACTTCACTCCTTCAGCGATTTCTGGGAGGCTTACAAGAAGGTGTTTCCCAAAGAAACTCACCGTTCCGTCGGTAAAGAGACGGGCGAAACGGCTCACATGGAACGATGGTATAACACCTTGCGCCAACGGCTTGCCCGGTTTGTTCGGAAAACGCTTTCTTTTTCCAAATCCGAGGTTTATCATCACATCGTGCTCAAGTGGTTTATCACAGAGTACAACCTTGAACGACGCCACGCCCTCGCATCACTTACTACTTGACCACTACCTTGACAACAACTTGGCTGAACGGGATTTGCGGATGGTCAAGTTGAAACAAAAGGTATCGGGAGGCAGCTTCAGCACGGAAGAAGGGGCGCAGACGTTCTGTCAGATTCGCAGTTACATTTCCACCTGTCGCAAGAATGGGCAGCGGGGGTTCGAGGCGTTGGTGATGGCTTTGACGGACGCTCCTTTCTACCCTGCTTTCCTCCAGACCTCCTTTGCTGCATCAGGCTGAATAGTTACTCCGGGGCACATAAGCCTGGGCGTTTTGCTGCAGGTGGAACTGGCATCGCTGCCAGGGAATACCGCCAAAGACAGCCTGGCGAGCCGCTCGCAAACCAGCGTGGTCATCGCTGATGATGAGTTCCACACCCCGCAGGCCCCGCTGCGCCAGGCTCTGCAGGAAAGTGCGCCAGTGCACTTCTTGCTCGCCCAGAGCCACGGAAACCCCTAAAACCGTGCGTTTGCCGTCTTTTCGCACGCCAACGGCCTTCAAAACGGCCACATCTCGCACCTGACCACCTACCCGAACATGCTCGTAGTGGGCATCCAGATAGAGATAGGGTGTCGCATGGTCGCTCAGGCTGCGTTCCCGCCACGCCTGGAGCGTTTCGTCCAGGGCTTGTGCAGCCTGGCTGACGGCCGTGGAAGAAATTTTCACGCCCAGGATCTTTTCCACGAGGGC
>JALVYZ010000394.1 GCA_027037705.1 bacterium
ATTCCTTTACCAAGGATTTTATAATTACTCATTAATTACCTCCGTTTGTAATTCGTGGTTTTTTAATGCGTATATGCGTTAATGCGTGGATGCGTGTATGCGTAAATGAGTTCATACGTCAATTAGAATATACTGTATCTTTTTCTCTTCGCATATACGCATTTACGCATTTTTATTTTATATTACTCCCGACTCCGCACTCTAGACTCCTGACTTTTTTATAACCCTAACTAACCTCCAACTAACCTCAACTAACCTTTATTTCCTATCTTCTCCGACGCTTCAACAATTGCTTCAACTATTTTTACATATCCTGTACAACGACATAAGTTTCCAGAAATTGCTTCCCTTGCCTCTTCCTTTGTTAAAGGTCTTTTTTTCTCATTAATAGCTGCTAAAGATGATAAAATCATTCCTGGAGTACAGTATCCACATTGAATTGCATGATTTTTTATAAATGATTCCTGCAAAGGATGAAGCTTTCCATCTTTAGCCATTCCTTCTATAGTGGTAATTTTCTTATGTTCCACTTCAACTGCAAGAGTTAAACAAGATTTAACAGCAACTCCATCAATTAAGACAGTACATGCTCCACATGTACCATCATCACAACCACATTTTGGACCTGTAAAACCTATTTTATCTCTTAAAACTTCAAGCAATGTTTCATTTGGATAAACTTCAACTTCATATATGTCATCATTAACATCAAGAACTATTTTTCTTCGTTCCATGAAATACTCCTTTTAATTCTTAGTCTGGGGTGCGGAGTCGGGAGTGTGGAGTTAAAATACTACCGACTCAAGACTCCAGACTCTGCACTATCTTTTTAAACAATATCCCTACCATCTTTTTTCTATAATATGGCGTTGAGGAAAAATTATCTACAGGTTTTGCTCTTTTTTCAAGTTCTTTTGCTGATAATTCAATTGCTTCATCATCGTTAAAATTTTTTCCCTCAAGAATTCCTTTTAAATCAACAAAAACTGGTCCAGAATCAACTGCACCAAGAACAGCAACAGGATTTTTAAATTTTCCATTAGAATCTTTATCAAATGAAAATGCAACTGAACAAGCTGGAAAATCAATTGATTGCCTTAACCTGAACTTTTTAAAAAAAGCTTCTTTTTTTGAAATATTTTCAATAATTATTTCTTTTATAAACTCACCTTCTTTTAGTATATTTGGCTTTTTACCTTTTCCTGTGTAAAATTCCTTTAAAGGAATCACAACCTCTTCATCAAGCTCATTCATAATTTTTACTTTTGCATTTACAGAAATTAAAATTATAGGAATATCTGCTGCAAAAACAGCAAAACATCTTTTACCACCTTTTACAGCATTACACTTTTCACCACCAAATTTATAACATTTATCAATTCCTCTCCTCCATTCATAACTCTGATTAAAAAATAAACATCTTGTATCAAGACATATATTTCCACCAATAGTTGCAACATTTCTAACCTGAGGCATTGCAACTGATTTTGCTGCATCAATTAATCCTGAAAAATATTTTTCTATTAAATCTGAATTAATTATTGTTTTTAGCTTTGTAGTTGCACCAATTTTTAAAGTGTCAGTAGCTTGGTCATACAAAATATAATCGTAATCAGAAATTTTTTGCAAACTAATTAAAACTTCTGGAGAATATACTCTCTTTTTTAATTCAGGAATAAGTCCAGTTCCACCACTTGAAAACATAAATCTATCGTGATATTTATGCCTGAATAATAAAAGCTCTTCTTCTGTTTCTGGTTGAATTACTTCAAAGACAGGAAGTTTTCTCATAATCTCCCCCAAATCATGTATACATTTAAAAATCTTAAGATTCAATAACCTATATAATTTTTTTTGTCAATAAAAAAATTAAAAAAACGTTCTATCTATTTTTTTAAATATTTTAAATTATTTGTACAATTTTAAATACATGAAAATTTACCTTATTAATAATTTTTTTTATTTTTCTCTTGACTGCATTAATTTTTTATATTATGTGTGCATAAAAAAGTTGATTAAGGTTAGTTGAGGTTATTAAGATTGTTAAAGTTGTTGAGGTTTTTATTTTAATTAACATAAACTAACTTCAACTAACATTAACTAACATTTAAAAATGGAGTTTAAAATGACAGATGATGAATTATTTAAAGACATTACTATTTTAAGCCTTGAACAGGCTATTGTAGTTCCATACTTTACTTATAAAATGGTACTTGAAGGTGCAAAAGTGATTAGAATCGAAAATCCAGAAAGACACGATCCAAACAGACTGGTTGGTGAAAATATTTTAAATGAATATGGAATGAATACATATTATTTAACAATAAATTCAGGGAAAAAAGCTATTACTTTAAATTTAAAAAAAGATGAAGGAAAACAACTTTTGTATGAGTTAATAAAAAAGTTGAATGTAGATATATTTGTTACTAATCAGCTTCCAAAGAATTATAAAAAATTAGGAATTGATTACGAGACTTTAAAGAGTATAAAACAAGATATTATATGGATAGGAGTCACTGGATTTGGACCAGATAGTAATGAAGGAGCTTATGACCCAATCTTACAAGCTCGGTCTGGTTTAATGGATGTAACAGGAGAACCTGATGGCCCACCAGAAGTATTGGGAATTCCTCTTCCAGACATGGGTAGCAGTGAAATGGTTTATGGATTAACAATGAAAGCTCTTTATAAAAGAGCTATAACAGGAGAGGGAAGTAAAATTGATTTTTCAATGTTTGAAAGTTCAGTTAGCTGGCATGCTATTAATATTCCTATGGTTGCCACATTTAAGAAAAAAATTACAAGAAGAGGTAATACTCACGAATTTTTTGCTCCAGTATCAGTTTACAAAACTAAGGATGGTTATATCTATATTGCAGTTGGAAATAATAGGCAATGGGAGGATTTTGTAAAATTACCAGGTTTTGAAGTTCTCGATAAACCTGAATATAAATTAAATGAAGGTAGAATTAAGGATGTTAAGAATTTAAATAAAGAAATAGAAAAAATTACTGCAAAATATACAACTGATGAATTAATCAATATGTTAAGAAAAATTGTAGTTCCAGCATCAAAAATTAATACTATAAAAGATGTATTAAAAGATGAATATTTAAAGGGGAAATTTATTGAAACAGTGGATGAAAAGTCAATGCTAAAAATAACCTTATGTCCTCCAGGACATAATACTGATTTTTTAGATAAAACTAAAAGAAAATTGACCTTTCCTCCAAGACTTGGAGAACATAACTTAGAAATATATCATAACTTACTTGGATTATCAGAAAATGATATTAAAAATTTAAAAGAAAAAAAAGTCATATAATGAAAAATATACTACAATTCATTCTTTCAGGATTAACCACTGGGAGTATCTATGCTTTAATTGCAATAGGTTTTTCTGTTATCCATAACGCAACTGGAATTGTTAATATTATGCAATGTGAATTTATAACTTATGGAGGTATGCTTACAGTTACTTTTTATATTTTTTCAAAATTTCCATATTTTATTGCAATCCCTCTATCAATTATTTGCGTTAGCATAATGGCAGGTTTATTTGAAAGAGTTGTTATCAGAAATTCAAAGTCAAAAGATATAATTATTTTAATTTTTATTACAATTGGAGCTTCAATTTTTTTTAAAGGACTTGCTCTTTTAATATGGGGATCAGATCCATTTATGTTGCCACCTTTTTCAGGAAACCAGCCAATAAAAATATTTAATGCAGTTATAATTCCACAGAATCTATGGGTAATAGGAATTTCAATAATAACAGTAATACTGCTACATCTTTTCTTTCATAAAACCATAACTGGAAAAGCTATGAGAGCAGTGGCAAATAATAAAAAAGCAGCCCAAATTGTTGGAATAAATATTAATAGAATTGTATTTCTCTCTTTCGTAATTGGAGGATTTTTAGGAGCTCTTGCTGGAATAATTATAGCTCCAATAACAACTACTTCTTATGATGTGGGGTTTATGCTTGGACTAAAAGGTTTTGCTGCTGCAATTTTAGGTGGTTATGGAAGTATGGGGGGCTCAATAATTGGAGGGATATTATTAGGACTTCTTGAAAATCTTGGTGCAGGATTGATTTCTTCAGAATATAAAGATGTAATTGCTTTTGTAGTGCTTATACTGGTTATTTATGTTAAACCTTCTGGAATACTTGGCCTTGCAAAGGTAGAAAGGGTTTAATGAAAAGGTTGAAGGCTGAAGGTGGAAAGTAAAATAATTAGGAATAGTTAAAATGAAAAAATTTTATATAACTTTATTAATTATTGCAGTAGTTGTTTTATTATTATCAACATTAATAAAAAGCTCATATTTTTTATTAATATTAAATCTTATTGCCTTAAATACAATAATTGTTATTGGTTTGAATCTTTTAATAGGATTTGCTGGCCAAATATCTTTAGGACATGCTGCTTTTTATGGCATTGGCGCTTATTCATCTGCAATTTTAACAACATTTTATAATGTTAATCCATGGATCGCAATGCTATTAGCTGTTTTTATCACAGGTATAATTGCATATATTATTGGAATTCCAACATTAAAATTAAAGGGACATTATCTTGTAATGGCAACACTTGGTCTAAATATTATTTTTTCAATAATTATTGTTCAGTGGGAAGTTTTTACAGGAGGACCTGATGGAATTGCAGGAATTCCATATTTACAAATTGGAAGTTTTTCTTTTGATTCTGACAAAAAAATTCTCTATCTATGTTGGTTCTTTGCATTACTATCACTAATTGTTGCTTATAATTTAGTTCATTCAAGAGTTGGTAGAGCACTGATGGCTCTACATAATAGTGAAATTGCTGCAAGCTGTCTTGGAATTAATGTTAGTAAATATAAAGTAAAAATTTTTGTTTTAAGTGCAATGTTGGCAAGTATAGCAGGTAGCCTATATGCTCACTATGTAACATTCATTAGCCCAGAAACTTTTGGAATTATGTTTTCTATAAAGTTAATAATTATGTCAATTTTTGGTGGAATGAGTACAATTTGGGGCGCATTAGTTGGAAGTGGATGTCTTACTATTATCTCTGAGCTCTTAAATTTTGTAAAAGATTATAGCACCATAGTTTTAGGATTAATACTCGTTCTTGTATTAATGTTTATTCCTCAGGGAGTTGTAGGCTATATTACACAATTAAAAATAAATAATGAAAAATAGAAACAAATGTTAGAGATTAAAAATTTAAAAAAGTCTTTTGGTGGAATTATGGCAATTGCAGGTGTTAATTTTAATATAAAACAAAATACCATTTCTGCAATAATAGGACCTAATGGTGCTGGTAAAACAACTTTAATAAATTTAATTTCAGGAATTTATAAATGTGATTCTGGAAAAGTAATTTATAAAAATAAAGATATTACAAATCTTGCTCCTCATAAAATCGTTGAAAAAAAAATTGTAAGAACTTTTCAAAATTTACAGGTTTTTGCAAATATGACAGTTCTTGAAAATGTTATGGTAGGAATGCATAGTATTACAAAATATGAGTTTATTAATTGCATTTTACATTTTCCAATGGTCAAAAAACAGGACAAATCAATAAAAGAAAAATCAATGGAAATACTAAAATTTTTTAATCTTGAAAAAAAAGCAAATTTTAGAGCTTCTGCCCTTCCATATGGTGAGCAAAAGAAACTTGAATTAGCAAGAGCTCTTGCTGCAAATCCAGAACTAATGCTTTTAGATGAACCTGTTGCAGGTCTCAATTTAACAGAAGCCAAAATGATTTCAGAAATTTTATTAAAATTAAAAGAGGATTTTAATATAACTATTTTATTAATTGAACATAATATGAATATTGTAATGGATTTATCAGAAAAGATAATTGTATTGCATTATGGAGAAAAAATTGCAGAAGGTACTCCTACAGAAATACAAAATAATCCATTAGTAATTAAAGCATATCTGGGAGGAAGTTGTATTGCTTAAAGTTAAAAATCTTTCTGTTAAATATGGTGAAATTCAAGCATTACACGATATAAATATTGAATTAAAAAAAAATGAAATTGTTGCAATTGTAGGAAATAATGGTGCTGGTAAAACTTCTTTAATTAATACAATTACAGGAATTGTTCAATGTTATGATGGTGAAATAATTTTTAACAATGAAAACATTACAAACTTACCAACTGATAAAATTGTTAAATATGGAATAATTCAGGTACCTGAAGGAAGAGAAATATTTTCTGAATTAACTGTTGAAGAAAATCTTGAACTTGGCGCATATCAAAGATTTAAAAAGGAAGATAAAAATAAAATTTTTGAAACATTAGATGAAATATATAGTCTATTCCCAATATTAAAAAATAGAAAAAATCAAATAGCAGGCACTTTATCAGGTGGAGAACAACAAATGCTTGCTATTGGTAGAGGTTTAATGGCAAAACCAAAAATTATGTTATTAGATGAACCCTCTCTCGGTTTGGCTCCATTAATAGTTGAAGAAGTTTTTAATGTTATAAAAAGATTAAGAGAACAGGAAGTCTCAATTTTAATTGTTGAACAAAATGCCTACGCAGCATTAAAAAATTCTGATAGAGCTTATATAATTGAAACAGGTAAAATTACAATGCACGACAAATCTGAAAATTTGTTGAATAACGAAAAAATTCAAGAAGCATTTTTAGGTAAAAGGAGGAAATAATGAATAAAGATTATAATCTTTTTCGAGATACTGTTGCAAGATTTGTTGATAACGAAATAAAGCCTTTTGCTGAAGAATTTGAAAAAAAAGAGGAATTTCCAAAAGAATTATTTAATAAAGTAGCTAAAATGGGTTTTTTTGGGATAAGATATCCTGAAGAAATTGGTGGATCAAATGGTAATACAACAATGTTTTGTATAATGTGTGAAGAATTAGCAAGAGGTTATTTATCATTAGCTGCAATTACAGCAATGCAGTGTCTAATGGGAACAGATTTTATTTTTAGATATGGTACTAAAGAACATTATGATAAATATTTAATTCCTGCAATTAAAGGTAAAAAAATTCCAGGTTTTGCTCTTACTGAGCCTGATGCTGGAAGTGATTTATCTAATATTAAAACTTTTGCAGAAAAAAAAGGTGATAGATACATAATAAATGGTAGCAAAACTTGGATAACTAATGCTCCAATTGCAGACTTTTTTACTGTTTTATGTCTTACAGATAGAGAAAAAAAGCTAAAATCTGCAAATTTCTTTTTAATTCCAAGAGATGCAAAAGGGATTTCTACATCAAAAAAATTTGACAAACTTGGAGTAAAATCTGATGAGATTGGAGAGGTTTTTTTTGATAATGTTGAAATACCTGCTGAAAATAGACTTGGTGAAGAAGGTGAGGGATTGAAGAATCTTTTAAAGATTCTTGCTGAAATAAGAGTAATGACAGCTGCTTTATCATTAGGTCTTGCAAGAGCAGCCCTTGAAGATAGCATAAAATATTCAAAAGAGAGAGTTCAATTTGGAAAACCAATTGGAAAATATCAGGCTATCAGGATGAAAATAGCCACTATGGCAACAGAAATAGAAGTTGGGAAAGAATTTTTATACAAAGTTACTGAAAAATTAGATAAAAAAGAAGAAGCAGATAAAGAATCTATGATGGCAAAATACTTTTTATCAGAAGTTGCATGCCGTGCTACTGATGAAGCCACAAGAATTTATGGTGCATATGGATTTTCACATGAGTATCCAGTAGCAAGATATTATGCTGATTCAAGATTTCTATTGTATGGAGGAGGAACTTCTGAAATATTGCAAATTAATATTGCAAGACAATTGGGACTTTAAAAGTATATGCGTATATGAGAAGATGCGAAAATGCGATTTTTTAAAATAAGTTTTTCCCGCATATACACATTAACGCTTTCACGCATTTACGCATCCACGCATTTACGCATTCAGGTAAAAAAGAGGTGATTATGAAAAAAAAGGATGTAATTTATAAAGATTTAAAAAATAAACTTTTAAATGGTAAATTTAAAGCAAATGAAGTATTAAAAGAGGAAGTTTTAGCTGAAAAATATAAAGTAAGTAGAACTCCTGTAAGAGAAGCTTTACAACTTCTTGTAAATGAAGGATTTTTAACTCATAGAAGGAAAGTTGGATACATTGTAAAACCATTAACTAAAAATGAATTAAGGGAAATTGTTGGAATTAGAAGTGTTCTTGAAAGTTACGCTGCAAGAATTACCACTGAAAATTATGATGAAAAATTAATTAATAAATTAGAAAAACTTATTGAAAAAACAGAAAATGCTCTGAAAAGTAATAACCTTCAAAAATTTTACAAATACAATTGTGAATTCCATTTAGAACTATACAAATCAAGTGGGAATAAAAAATTGATTGAAATTATTGAAAATTTAAGAGAAAATTTTCAAAGATACACGAGATTACTTTTAAATATTGAAAACATGCCTTATGAGTCATTAAAAGATCACAAATTAATGATTCAAGCAATGAAAGAAAGAGACCCTGAAAAAGTAGAAAAAATTGTGAAAAAGCATATTTTAAAAGGCGGAGAAAAATTGATTGAATATATAGCACAAGATGAATATCTTGCTTTTATGTTTTAATTTTAATGAGAGTATTGATAGATGATGGTAATTGATATTCACTTACATATTGGACATGTTTTTCAATGGACAGAAAAAGCTGTCAAATTGTGGATGGATACTGGAGATTATAGAAAAAGAATTTTTGATAAAAATGGATATTTAGTAATTGATGAATATGTAAAAACTCTTAATGAAGAAGGGGTATCAGCAGGTATAGTTTTACCTGAATACTCACCTTTAACAGCAGGAGTTTTACCTGTTGAAGAAGCTGTAAAATTTCAGGAAAAATTTCCCGAATTTGTAGCATTTGGTGCAGTTAATCCAAATGTTCATTTAGATCCTCTTAATGAATTTAAAAGACAGTTAGTTCTTGGAGTTAAAGGATTAAAAATTCATTCTGTGCATGGATTATTTTTTGTTAATGACAAAAAACTTTACCCTGTTTATGCATTTTGTGAAGAAAACAAAATTCCTGTTATGATGCATGCTGGGACTTCTATATTTCCAGGTACAAAATTAAAACATGCAGACCCTTATACTTTTGATGAAATTGCAGCTGATTTTCCTGATTTAACATTAATTTTATGTCATGCTGGGAGAGGTTTCTGGTATCATATTGCTGAATTTTTAATAAGAAGGCATAAAAATGTTTATATTGATGTTTCTGGTTTACCTCCAAAAAATCTATTAAAATATTATCCAAATTTAGAAAAACTCTCTAATAAATTCCTTTTTGGGACTGATTTTCCTGGAGTGCCTGGAGTTAAAAAAAATATTGAAGCTATTAAATCTTTAAATATTTCTGAAGATGCCAAAGAGAATATTTTTTATAAAAATGCCAAAAAAATTCTTAAATTCTGGGATTAATTTTTATTTATAAATAAAATTATCAAAATAAGTTTTACTATCTGCTTTTGTCCATACCCCAACTTTTCCTGGATTTACAATATGGTTATCTTTTAAATCAATGTACTTTTTCCCATTTAAGAAAACTTTGATCCTTTCTCCAGTAAACTCAACCTTTAAAGTGCTCCATTTATTATGTGGGACTGGTGCATCTACATATTTTATTGTTCTTCGTATCCCCTTTTTAACATAATATAATGATACATTATTTTCTAAAGCATTTGCTCTTGCAACATAATAATTATCCTCATTTTTAAATCTCCAAACTAATCCTCCTGCCTGGTCAATTCTACCTGCAACAGGTTTAAATTTTACTTCAATAGTCCCATTTTTCAATGATATACCTTTAATTACACACCATGGGAATGTCCCCCAACCTACTTGAGCCAGAACATTTGGCTTGCTTGGAGCAGTCTTATCTTTTAAAATCTTCCATATAGGATGTCCTCTACCTGTAACTCCACAGATCCAACCATTTGGTAAAGTATTCAACTTAACATTGTCAAAATAAACTTCTGCTGTATAAGCCTGGGAAATAAAAAGAAAAATTAAAATTATTACAAAAATTATTTTCTTCATTTTTACTCCTTTGATTTTTTTTAGTCTTTTAACAAAAAATTTGTTTTTTGTATATAGAATTTTTACAGAAAATGGGAAAAATATTTAAAAATTAATCTAATTTTAAGTTGTTTTTAGACATTATGTTGGTATGGTTTTAATTTAATTCTACAAAAATAAAAAGGGCGGGAGGGAGACCGCCCAAATTTTAGTCTGGTTTCCTCCTTAAAAAAGTTGGAATATCGTAGATATCATGATCTAAATCATCTCCTAAATCGTAATTAATACCAGAATTTGCAACTTTCTTTGTATTACTCTTTTGAGTATCAATAATATTAATTCTATTTGGTGAATTTAAATTATATCCTTCTTCGTTTTCAAAACCTGTAGCAATTATAGTTACCCGTAGTTCATCCTGTAAATTATCATTAAATTTTACACCAAATATAATATTAGCATCTTCATGAGCTGCTTCTTGAATCATTGAGCATGCTTCCTGAATTTCCATCATAGTCATATCAGATGAACCAGTGATATTAATTAGAATACCTCTGGCACCATGAATTGAAATATCTTCTAATAATGGGCTTGAGATTGCCATTTGAGCTGCTTCAATAGCTCTATTTTCACCTTGTGCTCCACCAATTCCCATTAAAGCCATTCCTCTTTCACTCATCACAGCTTTTACATCAGCAAAATCAAGCTGAATATAAGCATCAGTGGTAATTAGTTCAGAAATTCCTCTAACTGCATTTACTAAAACTAAATCAACCATTTTAAAAGAATCTTTTAATGTTAGATTTTTTCCGCATATTGATAAAATTCTCTGGTTAGGAATAATAATGAGTGCATCAACATATTTTTTTAATTCATTAATACCCATATCAGCATGTTTCATCCTTCTTTTACCTTCAAAAAGGAAAGGTTTAGTAACTACTGCTACTGTTAAAATATCAAGTTCTTTTGCAATACTTGCAATAACTGGAGCAGCTCCTGTCCCTGTGCCTCCACCCATTCCAGCAGTTACAAAAAGCATATCAGTATCTTCTAAAATTTCTTTTATTCTTTCAGCATCTTCTAAAGCAGCGCTTCTGCCTATTTCTGGATTTGCTCCTGCACCAAGACCTTTTGTTAGTTTTGCACCTATTTGTAACTTTATAGGAGCTTTGTTATTTTTCAAATCTTTAGCATCAGTATTAGCAGCTATAAATTCAACTCCTTCTACATTTTCTTCAATCATAGTATTAATAGTGTTTCCTCCACCACCACCTACACCTATTACTTTAATTTTTGCCTCTAATTTTTCTAAATCTTCAAAAATATAATTTCCCATTGTCTCCCTCCCTAAAATTTATTAAAAAAATTCTTTGAACCATTTTTTCATCCTGTTTAAAACATTATCAAAAGTATCTTTTTCCTTCTTTGGAAAAATATTCTTTTTAATATTTTTAGCTCCAAATAATAGTAGTCCAACAGAAGTTGCATACATTGGTGAATTAACTAAATCTGCGAGACCATGTCTAATTTTTGGAAATCCTCTCCTTACTGGCATTTCAAAAATGCTTTCTCCAAGCTCAACCATTCCTTCCATAATTGCAGTCCCACCTGTAAGAACGATTCCAGATGCAAGAGAATCATAAATTCCACTTTTCATTATTTCCCTCTTCACAAGCATAAATAGCTCTTCAACTCTCGGCTCTATAATATCTGTAAGTAATGTTTTTGGTATTTCTTGTGGAGTTCTTCCACCAATTCCAGGAACTTTAATAATCTCCTCTTCTTCAATTAACGATTTTAAAGCACAACCATGCTCAATTTTAATCTTTTCAGCACTTTCAATTGGTGTTCTTAAACCAACTGCAATATCATTTGTAATATGATCTCCCGCTATAGTTATAACTCCAGTATGAATAATTGTGTCATTTTGAAAAACAGCAATATCAGTTGTTCCAGCGCCAACATCTACAATTGCAACACCTAATTCCTTTTCATCATCATTTAAAACAGCTTCTGCAGAGGCTAATTGTTCAATGATTATATCCCTAACATCAAGACCAGCTCTATTACATGCTTTTACTATATTTTGTGCTGATGCTACTGCTCCAGTAATAATATGAACTTTAGCTTCAAGTCTTACAGCACTCATACCAACTGGATCTTTAATTCCATCTTGCCCATCAACAATAAAGTCTTGAGGAATTATATGCAAAACTTCTCTATCAGCTGGAATAGCAACTGCTCTCGCAGCATCTATTACTCTTTCTATATCAGATTGTGTAATTTCATCACCTTTAACAGCAATAACACCTTCACTATTAAAACCTTTAATATGAGAACCAGCAATGCCAGTAAAAACAGAATTTATCTTAATTCCACTCATTGATTCAGCTTCTTTAATAGCTTCTTGGATTGACTTTACTGTCCCTTCAATATTAACGATTACCCCTCTTCTCAAACCGTAAGACTTCGCCTGTCCAAGGCCAATAATTTCTATACTATCATCTTTAATTACACCAACAACAGCACAAACTTTTGAAGTTCCTATATCAAGTCCTGTTATAAAATTTTCATTTTCTGCTGCCATTATTCACTCCTTGATAAATAGATTCTATTTTTATAATCTAATTTTGCAACAGCTGATTTTTTAACATCTTCAGTATCAGCTAATCTTTTTAAAATATTTATTTTATAAATCTCATTTTTAAAATTCTCCATTGAAATAAATAATTTTAATCTTGGTTCAGTTAGAATAATATTTAATTCATCCCCATTTATTGTAATATCAGAAATATCTTTAATAAAACTATAACCTTTCAATACTTCTAAAATTTGAGAAATTTTTTCTTTGTTTTCTTTTGTGAGCTTATCTCCTTTTATTTGAAAAATTATAAAGTCCCTTCTATAAAATCTGCTTTCATATTTATCAATAATTTCACCATTTTTATCAATTAAATACAACTTACCATGAAACTGCAATAAAGACTCTGGTTCCTTTTCAATAACTTTTACCACAAGCATTGAAGGGAATTTTCTTCTCAAAATCACATCATCAACCCATTTAACCTTAACAAGCTTTTCATATATATCTTTTAATGGTTTGTTTTTATTTTTATTTAATATGTTTAAAATTTTATCCTTTGAAGAATTCTCAATACCTACAATTTCAAACTTTGATATTTTAAACATTTTAATTTTTTTCTTTTTATAAATATAAAAGCCACCTCCAATAATTGATAAAATTATAAAGACTAAAAATATGTATAAAAATTTCTTTGGACTTCTTTTCACTTTTTTGTGCTCTACTATCTCTTCTCCAATTTGTCTTTCTAAAAGATATTTATAATCTTGCATCCTTTAATATCTCCTCAACAACATCTTCAAATGATAATCCAATATAATTTGCAGCTTTTGGAAGTAAGCTTGTTGGTGTCATTCCAGGAATAGTGTTAACTTCAAGTGCATAAGCATTATTATCTTTTACAATAAAATCAACTCTTATTGCTCCTCTACAATTAAGCTCTTTAAAAATTAGTTCACTTTCATATTTTACCCTATCCTCTACCTCTTTATCAATTTGTGCTGGAATAATATATTCTGTCATCCCTTTGTTATATTTTGATTCATAATCGTAGAATCCTTTTTTAGGTCTAATTTCAATTACTGGTAATGCTCTACCGCACAAAACAGACACTGTTATTTCCTGTCCTTTAATATATTCTTCAAAGAAAATTTTATCTGAAAATTTTTTTGCTTCATCAATTGCTTTACTTAAGTCTTTTTCTTGATTTACTATTGATATACCAAGTGTAGATCCTTCAGCTACAGGTTTTACAACAACTGGAAATTCTATCTCATCTCCTTTTTCTAACCAAAATTTTGGAGTTAAAATTCCAAGAGCTTGAAATATTCTTTTAGTAATTATTTTATTCATGCTAACAGCACTACCCATAACTGAAGTTCCTGTATATGGGATTTTTGCAAATTCTAAAATTCCCTGCATTATACCATCTTCACCAAATTTTCCATGTAATGCAATAAAAGCTATATCAAACTTATAATTATAAAGATTTTTCAAAAAATTTTTATCAACATCAATCTTTATAGCATCATACCCTTTTTTAATAAGAGCATTATATATTGCTTCTCCAGTTTTAATAGAAATTTCTCTTTCAGATGAAATTCCCCCCATTAAAACAGCAATTTTTTTATTAAACAATTTTTACCTCTTCTTCTAAATCTATTCCAAATTTATTTTTTACTTTATTTTTCGCTATTTCTATTAATTTTAAAATATCTTTTCCTTTTGCATTCCCTTTATTTATAATAAAATTTGCATGTTTTTCAGAGATAAAAGCATCATTAATAGAAAACCCTTTAAGATTACATTCTTCTATTAATTTCCCTGCAAAATTATTTTCTGGATTTTTAAATATTGACCCTGCTGAAAATCCAGATGGCTGTTTCTTTTTTCTAATTTTCAAAAATTCCTTAACTTTGTTTTTAATAATATTTTTAGAAGAATAAGAAACTCTAAATTTACCAGCAATAATAATCTTTTTATCCAATCCAATTAATTCTCTGTACTTAAACTCTATACTTTCTTTTTTAATCCATTCAATTTCATAGCTATTAATGTCAAAAATTTTTAATTCATCTAAAAGTTCTGAAATCTCTCTTCCAAATGCTCCTGCATTCATTTTAATCATTCCACCAATGCTACCTGGGATACCTGCTAAAAATTCAAAACCACTAATTTCATTTTTTATACAAAAATTTATTAAATCCTTTGACTTTACCCCAGCTTCAACAACAATCTTATTCTCAATTCTTTGAATTTTTTTAAAATTTTTCATATTAATAAATAAAGTATCTTCATAATAATCCTTTGAAAATATTATATTTGAGCCATTCCCAAGTATGAAAATTTCTAAATCATTTTTTTTTGCAAAATTTATACAATCTTTTAATCTTTCTATATTTTCAGGTTCTGAATAATACTTAGCAATTGCTTCAATTTTTAATGTGTTCATATTTTTCATATTTATATTTTCCTTAATAATCTTTCTCCAATCTTCCATACATCCCCAGCTCCAAGAGTTATAACAATTGAATTTTCGTCGATATTATTTTTAAGATATTCCACTATTTCATTAAAATCATCAATAAAAACAACATCTTTATGTCCAAACTCTTTTATTTTATCATATAAAACTTTACCATTTATTCCCTCTATTTTTTCTTCACCTGCTGGATAAATCTCTGTTACAATTAATTTATCAGCATTGTAAAAAGCTGTTGCAAAATTATTTAATAACGCTTTTGTTCTTGAATATCTATGAGGTTGAAATACAACAATAACATTTTTGTTAAATGCTTCTTTTACACTTTTTAGAGTAGCTTTAATTTCTTCTGGATGATGACCATAGTCATCAATAATCATAGCTCCATTGTAATTTCCTTTTAAATAAAATCTTCTATTTACACCTTTAAAATCATTTAATGCTTCTTTTATTACTTCAAATGGAATTTCAAGTTCATATGCAACTGCAATTGCTGCAAGTGCATTGGAAACATTATGAATTCCAGGCATTTTTATAGTAATTCTACCTTGAAATTCATCTTTTATATAAACATCAAAACTTGAATTAAATTCCTTAACTTCTATATTATCTCCTCTTACATCGCATTGGCTTAGAAAACCGTATGTAACAATCCTTTTATCAATACTTGGAAGTATGTCCTGAATATTTGGATGGTCAAGACAAAGAACTGCAACACCATAAAAAGGAATTTTTTTAACAAACTGAATAAAGGTATTTTTAATTTCTTCAATCCCTCCTTTATAATGATCAAGATGTTCTTCATCTATATTTGTTATTACAGCAATTGTAGGAGATAAAAGCAAAAATGAACCATCGCTTTCATCAGCTTCTGCAACTAAAAATTCACCTTTTCCTAACTTGGCATTTGAGCCAAGACTATCTAATTTTCCTCCTATAACTATGGTAGGATCTAAATTTGCATAATTTAAAATTGTTCCAATCATTGAAGTGGTTGTTGTTTTCCCATGACTTCCTGCTACTGCAATTGAATATTTCATCCTCATTAATTCAGCAAGCATTTCAGCTCTTGGTATTACAGGAATTCCTCTGTTATAAGCTTCTTTAATTTCAGGATTGTTATCTTTAATTGCACTTGATTTTACAACAATATGTGCATCTTTTACATTATCAGCACTATGACCAATAAAAATCTTTATTCCTGAATTTTGAAGTCTTTCAACATTAGCATTTTTTGAAATATCTGAACCCTGTACTTTATACCCTAAGTTATGCAGTACTTCTGCTATTCCACTCATTCCAACTCCACCAATTCCAACAAAATGTATTACCTGATTCTTTTTATACATTATTTTACCCAGTTTAATAATTTTTCATATGCTGTAAAAGGATTTCCCAAAACATTTAATTTTCCTTTAAATCTATAATCATTTTCAAGAAAAAAATTTATCCATTTCAATAATTTCCCAACATTCAAATTTCTTTGTTCTAAAAGAACACCTTTTCCTGTTTTTAAATATTCAGCAGCATTAAACCATTGATGGTTATCTGCTGCAAAAGGATATGGAATTAGTATTGCATTTAATCCAAGTGCATAAAATTCAGTAATTGAAGTTGCTCCTGCTCTTGAAATAACAACTTTTGCTCTCTTATAATATTCTTCCATTTTATCAGTGAAAGGTAAAACTTCAATAAAATTAAAACCTTTAGATAGATAAGAATTTTTTACTTTAACAAAATCTCTCTCTCCAGTAATATGAACTATTTTAAATTTTATTTCTTTTAACTTTTCAATTGCTTCAAGGAAAATTTCGTTTATCTTTCCAGCTCCCTGACTACCTCCAAATACTAAAATTGTATCTTTTGCATTTTTTTCATTTCTTAACATTAAAATTTCCCTTTTAATAAAATTTCCTATTACTTCACATTTGTCTTTTTTATTTACTTTATATGTATTAACAAAATTTAAAAAAATTTTATCAGAAAAATAAGCACTCATTCTATTTGCAAACCCCATTACTGCATTCTGCTCAAAAATTGCATTTTTTATTCTTAAAATCTTTGATGCAAAAATCACTGGAAATGAGATATATCCTCCAAAACCTAAAACAATTTCTGGTTTTGTTTCTTTCAAAATTTTTAAACTTTTAAATATAGCTTTATTCAATTTTAAAATTGATTTTAATCTTTCTTTAAAATTTTTCCCCTTAATTCCTGAAATTTCTATATATTTCATTTCAAAACCGTTATCTTTATAAACTTTTTCTTCAAAGCTTTCCTTTCTACCAATAAAAATTATTTCATATCCATTTTCTCTTAAAAATTTTCCTGCATTTAAAGCAGGAAATATATGACCTCCAGTTCCACCAGCTGCAATAAAAATTTTATTTTTCTTCAATTTCCCTCGCCATGTTAAGGATTATTCCAAACATAAAAAATTTTGCTAATAATGAACTTCCACCATAGCTGAAAAATGGTAATGCAATTCCCTTTGGAGGCAAAATTCCCATACACATTCCTGTATTTATTAAAACTTCAATTATGATTAGAAAAGAAAATCCAATCCCCATTAATTTTCCAAAAAGATTATCTATTTTTAAACTTATCTTTAAACATACGACAAAAAGTGCAAAAAATAGTCCCAGAACTCCAATAACACCAAAAAATCCCAATTCTTCAGCAATTATTGCAAATATATAATCTGTATGAGCTTCTGGAAGATAAAATAATTTCTGAACTGAATTACCAATTCCACACCCCCAGAAACCACCAGAACCAAAACTAATTAATGATTGAGCTATTTGAAACCCAAATGTTTTATATAGTTTCCATGGATCAAGAAATGCTAAAAATCTCATCTTTCTATATGGAGTACTCATTATTAAAAAATATATAATAGGCAATGATACTAAAACCATTGAGATTATATAAGAAATTCTTGTACCTGCAATAAAAATCATAATAAAAATAGTTAAGCCTATTATCATAAATGTTCCAAAATCTGGCTGTTTTAAAATTATAAGCATTGAAATTCCAGGGATAACTATAAAAGGTAAAAATCCTTTTGAGAAATTGTTAATAATATCTTGTTTTTTTTCAATAAGATAAGCTAATAAAATAACAACAAAAATTTTTACAAATTCAGAAGGTTGTAAGTTAATTAATCCTAAATTTATCCATCTATGAGCACCTTTAATTTTATGTGAAATATAGGGGATGTATGTAAGAATAAGTAAAATTAATCCAAAAATATAAAGAGGATATGCAATTTTTCTAAAAAATTTATAATCAATTTTTGAAGTTAGAAACATTATGATAAAACCAATAAACATAAATAATAACTGCTTTTTAAATATATAAGTAGAGCTTCCATAATATTTTATACTATAAGCAGTGCTTGCACTTAAAAGCATTGAAACCCCAAATATACAAGTTAAAAAAATAAGAAAAATTAACAATTTCTTATAAGAAACTGCCTCTCTTATTTCCTGTTTTGGAGCTGTAAGGTCATACATTTAAAATTTTTACCTCTCTCCTCATAATTTTGAAATTCATCAAAACTTGAACAAGCTGGAGAAAATAAAACTATATCCCCAGAATTTGCTGATTTTAATGCCTTTTCAAAAGCTTCATCTAAATTTTTAGCTTTTTCTATTTTTTTATCTAAATGGGACAAATCTTTATAAATTATATCTTTAGCTTCTCCAAAACAGATTACTTTCTTTAAATTATCAAAATGTCCCAGTTTTTTATAACTTTCACCTTTGTGCACACCACCAAGAAGCAAAATTATAGGTTCTTTGAAACTCATAAGAGCCTTAAAAGTTGAATCTACTGTTGTGCTTTTTGAGTCATTGTAAAATTTTACTCCATCTATTTCAGTAACAAATTCTAACCTATGCTCAAGTCCTTTAAAATTTTTTATAACATCTACAAGATCCTTAAAATCAACACCACACAATAAACCTACAATTCCGGCAGCCATAATATCTTCATAAAAATGCATCCCTTTTAACTTAATGTCATGAATTGAAAGAGTATATTTTTTATTTTTTAGATTAAATACAATTGATTTATCTTCTAAAAAGGCACCATTTTTTAATTTATTTTTTAGAGAAAAATAGAATATATTCTCTGTTTTTAATTTTAAATTTTTTAAGTTTTCATCATCAAAGTTTAACACAACAATCTGATCAATTTTTTGATTTTTTAAAATATTTAATTTTGCTTTTTTATATTCCTCAAAAGATGAATATCTGTTCAAATGATCAGGTGTAATATTTAAAATGACAACTATATCAGCGGTAAATTTATCTATTAATTCAAGCTGGAAACTGCTTAATTCTAACACTGACCAATCATAATCTATATTTTCATTAAAAGCTTCTAATACTGGAGTGCCAATATTTCCACCTACAAAAACCTTGAATTTTTTCTTTAATATTTCTCCAATTAATGTTGTAGTTGTAGTCTTCCCATTTGTACCTGTAATTGCAATAATTTTTGACTTACAATTTTCATAAAACAATTCTATATCACCAATAATTTTTTTATCTTTTACTGGAAATTTCTTTTTATCAATTCCTGGACTTAAGACAATAAAGTCTACATCATTAAAAATTTCCCTTTTATGAGAACCAGTAATGAATTTCACAGTAGAAGGCAAAATTTCTGGTCTTTTCATTACATTAATATCATTTAAAATTACTTCATAATTTTTTCTCGTTAAATATAAAGCTGTAGCAATTCCTGTTTTTCCTGCTCCAATCACAGCTGCTTTTCTCATTCTCATTCAAATTACCTCAACTTTAATGTACTCAAACCAACTAAAGCAAGTAATATTGATATTATCCAAAATCTAACTATAATTTTTGGTTCATCCCATCCTTTTAGTTCAAAATGATGATGTATAGGAGCCATTTTAAATACTCTTTTTTTTATCAATTTATAAGATGCTACTTGAATAATTACACTTAAAGTTTCAATGACAAATATTCCTCCAACAATTACTAATAATATTTCATTTTTAGTAATTAACGCACTTACTCCAAGTGTTGCTCCTATTGATAAAGATCCTACATCACCCATGAAAACTTGCGCAGGATATGTATTAAACCATAAAAAACCAAGACCTGCACCAAACAATGCACCTAAAAAAATTGTTATTTCACCAACTTTAGGAACATATGGAACTAAAAGATAATGAGCAATTTTTGAATTACCTGCAATATATGCTAATATTAAATATGTACCAACAGTTATAATTGATGGTCCAATTGCGAGGCCATCAAGACCATCTGTTAAATTTACAGCATTGGAAGTTCCAACAATAACAAACATTGCAAATGGGATATAATAAATCCCAAGATCAACTCTTAAATTTTTAAAGAAAGGAAATCTTAAAACAGTATCAATAGAAGGAATTAGATACAGTATAACAGCAATAATAAAAGCAACAAGACATTCTAATAAAAATTTCTGTTTTGCAGTTAAGCCAAGATTATTTTTCTTAACAATTTTTTTATAATCATCAATAAATCCAATAATTCCATATGATAAAATAGTAAAAATCATAATCCATAAGTATGGATTTGTTAATTTAACCCATAATAATGATGGTATAACTGTGGCTAAAATTATTAAAAT
>JALVYZ010000395.1 GCA_027037705.1 bacterium
AATTTACTACTTTTACACCACCAGCTTTTCCTCTTCCACCTGCATGAATTTGTGCTTTTACAACAACTTTTCCTCCTCCAAGTTCATTGTAAATTTTTTCAACTTCATTCATGTCAAATGCAACTTTCCCTTCTGGTACAGCAATTCCATATTTCTTAAATAATTCTTTCGCCTGATATTCATGAACTTTCATTTTGCCTCCTTTATATTAATTTTTGACTGAGCAATTAACATAAATTTTTAAAGTTTTCAATTTTGTATACACTTTAACATTTTCAGATTATATTTTCAATAGTTTAAAATTAATTGTTCATACTCCTTAAATTTTTTGTTTTTATTATTTTTTAAGCAAAGGATAAGATGATTGGATTGTTGCTAAAAAATGAGGTAATTGAGCTAACCTAAAGTTATATATATTTGGTTGATTCCAAATCAGTTTATTTTATTAAAATAACTTTATGCTTTTTTGATACGGGAGTCACAAAAAAAGTATCGATATAACTATATAAAATAATTTGTCTTAAATAATGATTTTAAATTTTTTTCAGGAATTTTTTTAATTCCCCATATTTTAAAAGAGTCAAATTCTATATTTTACAGGTTTAGAGTAAAAACAATTTTTTATTTGTTATAATAACTTGATAACGATAATTATTGACAAAATTTAACAAATTTCCCATCAAGCTCATAAGGTAAAAAAATAGTTTGAATTTCTATGTTATTATCAGAACAGTATTTGTAATAATTTTTCAATTCATATTCAATATTTATAACCGGTTTATTCTGATTTGAAAAAAATAAATAATAACCACATTCATTATTCTCATGACATTGTTCATTAATCGCAAAATCGAAATATTGATATAAGTCTTTTATTTGTTCAACATCATTTTTTAGACCTACCAATAAACCTAATTTATGAGCATATTGGGAAATGAATATATTAAATTCGAGCTGATCTTCATAAGATATATCAAAGCCTGAATTATTTAAAAATACATCAACATTATCTGGATCAATACCATCACATCCTTTATCTTTTGCAAGTTCAATTCTTTTTCTAATTATATTTTTAATTTTTTCAGATTTTATGTTAATCCAATATTCGTTTTTCCATTCTTCAAGTTGATTCCCAATATCATTTATCGGATACATCCATCTGTCTTTTCTAAAATTTTCATATGTGCCAGCTGAAAAATAACAAATAACAATATGACCAGATGTTTTTAAATTTTTAATTGTTTCTTTTGTATTTTCAAAAACATCTATATCATACACTTTTATATTTGGATAAATTTTTATAGGATGTTCTTTATCTTTTAATAACTGAATATACCATTTATAACTTTTATCAAGCGATTTTATTTTTTGATATTCAATTTGTTCTATTTTTGATATTTTCCATTGTAAATCTTTAATATATTTTAATGATGCATTAAATATTAAATTTTCAACAAAAATATTAAATATATCAATTCTTAAATCATTAAAAACTATACCTTCAATAGAATTATTATCATTATCTATTGAATAATTGTTTAAATAAAAAAAATTATTGTAAAAAGAGAATTCAAGATTTAATTTTTCTCCTTTGTAATAAATGTTTTCAAGATATAAAGTTTTCGTTTTAATATCAAAGTAATTTTTTAAATATAAAAAACCTTTAAAAAATGTTATTAATAAAAATGAAAAGAAAACAATTGATTTTGTATTAAACATTTTCAACAATAAAAAATTAATTTATTTTAATTACTTTTTAATTAAAATTTAACAAAAGTCAAGAAAAATAATACATTTTATGATAAAAATCTTAACAATGTTATATAATTAATTTTTTTAAATTTAGATTTTTAAATTTAGAGAAATTATTAAAATATTTAAAGTCTATTTGTCAGTAATAATTGTCTGTATTTAAATTTTGAATTTTTTGGCTGTATTTTTCATTTTGATACTATTTGATAATTATAAATTTCTGAAGAAAATCAATGAGTTTAGAAAAATCCTTACTGCCGAAGGGGGGATTTGAACCCCCACAAGGAAAGTCCCTTACCAGATCCTGAATCTGGCGCGTCTGCCAGTTCCGCCACTTCGGCAATTATTCATTTAAAAATTTTTGAGCAAGTTGAACTTCTTCTTTTGAACCAATATAAATTGGTGCCCTCTGGTCTAATTTTTCAGGATTTATTTCTAAAATTCTTTCCTTACCAGTAGAAGCCATTCCTCCTGCATTTTCTATAATAAAAGCCATTGGATTTAATTCAAAAAGTAATCTAAGTTTTCCATTTGGAGAGTTTTTTAATGCCGGGTATGTAAACAGTCCGCCTCTTTTTAGAAGGATTTGGTTTATATCTGGGACAAAACCTCCACTATATCTAAGTTTATAACCATTTTCTTCAAGAAAATCTATAAACTTTGCATGTTTCTCTGTATAATCTTTTTTTAACCCACCTGGTGAATATATTTTATTGGAATCTTTTAAAGTAATTTCTTCTTGAGTTAAAACATATTCTCCTAATGAATTTAGTGTAAATTCATACACCCCATTTCCAGCAGAATATACTAAGGTAGTTCTTGGACCATAAACAATGTACATTGCACCAACTAAATTCTTACCAGGTTGTAATAAATTTTCACCTTTAAAAATTCCAACAATTGTTCCAACTGCTAAATTAACATCAACCAATGATGAGCCATCAAGAGGATCAACTACTACACTATAATCTTTGTGCCCCTTTCTTTCAAAAATTAAAATATCATCTAATTCTTCAGATGCAAAACTTTTAACTCTGCCAGTATGATCAAGCCTATCTTTTATAATTTCATTTGCTAATACATCAAGGGCAAGCTGCTCTTCTCCATACAAATTACTTGTCCCTGCAAGACCAAGGTCTCCTGTCCTCATTGCATGAACTATATATTTTGAAGCAACTGCAACTTCATATATAATGCTTGCAAGTCCAAAATCCACTCCTTTATGCATTAAGTGATTCCATAATCCTTTTTGAACATGTCTTTTTGGCATTATATCCTCCTTAATAATTTTCATTTTAATTAAAACATTTTGACTTTAAGTTCAAGCCTCTTTAATAATAAGTTCTTTTAAGTCTTTTCTTTGAGATTTTAAATTTTTTATTTTTTCTTTGTCTGGATATCCAAAAGCTATAAATCCCATTAATTCAAGATGTTCCTCTAAATTCAATATCTCAGAAACCTCTTTTTTAGCTTTTAAAATTTCACCAAGCCAGACTCCTCCTAATCCAAGAGCATGAATGGCAAGCAGTATATTCTCAAAACATGCACCAATTCCCATAATATCTTTCTCCCTATGATAAATACTATTGGTATCTAAAAAAATTCCAATTAAAACAGGCGCTTCAATAAAAATTCTTTTATAATGAGATAATTCTCCAATTTTTTGTTTTAAATCTTGATTTTTAATTATAACAAACTTCCAGGGTTGATTATTTAATCCAGAAGGAGCCCATCTTCCAGCATCTAATACTTTGTAAATAATTTCATCTTCTACAGGTTTATTTAAAAAATGTCTTATGCTGCGACGAGATTTAATTAATTCAATTAAATCATTCATAATAAGATTCCTCCTAATTTTTTGTAAATTCAGCGTGTTTTATATATTTAACTATTCCTTTTGAAATTCCATAACTTATATTTTTCAAATAATAAATATTTCTTAATCTTTTATTTTCAAGTGGATTTGAAATAAAAGAAACTTCCACCAATATAGCAGGCATTTTTGTGCTAACTAAAACATAAAAAGGAGCTTTTTTAACACCATGGTCTTCAATATATTTATATCTTTTTTTTAATACATTAAAAAGAGTATAATGCACTGTCTCAGCAAATTTAACAGATTCTGAAACTCGTGCCATTTTCATTAAATCATCAATTATAGCCTGTACATCATTGGATGTATCAATTTGAACTCTATCCCGTGAAGGATTCAAATAAAAAGTTTGTAATCCTTTTAAATTTTTATTTTTAGATGCATTGCAATGTATAGATACAAATAAATCAGAATTTAATCTATTAGCATATTTGACTCTATCTTCAAGCTCAATAAATCTATCTGTTTGTCTTGTTAAATATATCTGGAATTTATTTTTAGGTAAAAGTTTGTATAAATAACTTCTAACCATTTTAGCAATTTTTAATGTAACATCTTTCTCTTTTAATCCATAATACATTGCTCCTGGATCTTTGCCTCCATGTCCAGGATCAAGAACAATAGTTTGTATTCGTTCATGAGGTTTTAGGATAAATTCTTTTTGTTCTTCAACATCTATAACTAATCTATAGGGATTTTTTAAAACAAAATATTTCAAATTTACTATTTTATCCGTGTTAATTGAAATTATTAGATTATTCTTGTCTTTTTCAATGTTAATTCTTTTATTAAAATTTTTATTATTAATGTTAATTATTTTAAAAGACTTAGAAATTAGGGTTGATTTTAAAATAATTGAGATAGAAAATTCTTGATTAATAATGTCATATTCAGGTTTTTTTAAAAAGTCAAATACTATCCTGAAATAGTTAACTCCAACAAAATCTCTAATTTTTAATAACTTGTTTTTATAAATTAATTTTGGTTTTACAATTTTTTTTAACTTTGGATTTTTTTTAAGAATTTCTTTTTTAAGAGTTAATGCTTTAATTTTGTAATCACCCTTAGGATATTTTCTTAGAAGAGTATTTATAATCCTTAATGCTGTTTTTGGTGTATTTTTATGAAAGTAATAAGTATAAGCTATATAATAATAAGCATCATCAGATAAACTTGAATGAGGAAATTCTCTTGTTAATCTATAAAATGAACTTATTGTCAAATCTGCATAAATTTCATATCCATTTTTTAGAGATTCAGTTAAATATAAATATGTTTTTCCAATCATATATAAAGATAGTGCTTTGTCTTTTTTACTTTTTGAATTTGAATATGCTGAATAAAAATTTTGTATTACAATGGAGCTGAAAGCTTCTTTATTTTTAATTTTTTTGCTTTTTAATAATTTATAATCATTTAAGGATTTTATAAGGATGGGATTTGTATATCCATAAAGAAAAGTTGTAGAAAAAATGATTATAAGAACAATATATTTTTTAATCATTGATTTGATAATTAACAGGTTGGTATTAATTTTTCAACTTGAAAAATTAAAAAAATTGAGTAATTAATTTAAAGATGAAATACTTAAATTTCATTTATTATGAAGAATTAGATTCAACAAATGAAGAGGCTAAAAGAAATATAGAAAATATAAATGATTTTACCGTTCTTCTTGCAGATTTACAAACAAAGGGAAAAGGGAGAAATAATAGAGAGTGGTTTTCACCAAAAGGAGAAAATTTATACTTTACAATTGTTTTTAAACCAAAAGTAGAAATAAAATTTTTAACTGCTTTGCCAATTATAGTAGGCTATTCTATGTTGAAACTTCTTGAAAATATTATAAAAAATAAAAAAATTGCTATAAAATGGCCAAATGATATTTTAATAGAAGATAGAAAAATAGCAGGAATTTTGATTGAAAATTTTAAGGAAAGAATTATATTAGGTATAGGTTTAAATGTAAACACAGAAAGATTTCCTGATTTAAAGACTAATATCCCTACTTCTTTAAAAATTGAAACTAATACCACATTTGATAGGTTGTTAATTTTAAAAAATTTTTTTAAAATTTTTTATATTAATTACAGATTATTTGAAAAAGAAAAAAAAATTCCTAAAAAGTTATTAAAAGAAATAAATGAAAAATTATATTTAAAAAATGAGCATGTAACTGTAAAATTTAAAAATTCTATTGAGTCGGGAAAAGTAATGGGCATTAATGAAATGGGAGCGTTAGTTTTAGAAGACAATATATTAATATATGCTGGTGATGTTAAAAAAGTAAGGAGGGGGAGCAAATGAAAAAATTTTTTATTATTATTTCTTTTTTTCTTTTAATTACCACACTGAAAGGAGGGGGAAAGATGAATTTCACTACAACATCCTTCAATCCAGGAGATTTTATTCCTTCAAAGTACACCTGTGACGGTATTGATATTTCTCCAGAATTAAAATGGAGTGGAGCGCCTCAAGGTACAAAGAGCTTTGTTTTAATAATGGATGATCCAGATGCTCCTGTTGGAACATGGGACCATTGGGTTGTTTATAATATTCCTGCAAGTGTAACTGAATTGCCAGAAGGAGTTAATATTGAATCAATTGGAGCAATTCATGGTAGAAATTCATGGCCATCTGATAATGAAAGATATAGAGGACCTTGTCCACCTCCAGGAAAACCTCATAGATATTTTTTTAAACTTTATGCTGTTGATATCCCAACTAACTTTAATAAGGGTTTAACAAAAAAAGAAGTTCTTAACAGAATAGAAGGGCATATATTAGATAAAGCAGAATTTTATGGTTTGTATAGTAGATAAATATTAAAAGAGCAGGGGAAAATAGCTCCTGCTCTTTATTCTAAAAACTCTCTTGGATCTGTCAAATAACCAGTTATTGCAGTCGCTGCTGCTGTTGCTGGTGAAGATAGATATATAAAACTATTTGGGTTCCCCATTCTGCCTTTAAAATTTCTATTTTGGGTTGAAAGGCAATTTTCTCCATCTCCTAATATCCCTTGATGAACTCCAACACATGC
>JALVYZ010000396.1 GCA_027037705.1 bacterium
TAAAAGTCTGGAGTGCGGAGTCGGGAGTCAGGAGTTAATGAACAATTTTAAATTCAAAATTTAAAATTATTAAACACTAACACTATCACTAACACCAACACTAACACTTATGAAAGGAGCAAAATGAGAGATTATGATGTAATTGTAATTGGTGCAGGACATGCAGGGATTGAGGCAACTTACGCATGTGCAAGACTGGGGTTAAGTGTGCTTGTATTTAATATTAATCTTGATACCATAGGACAGATGTCATGTAATCCTTCTATTGGCGGCCTTGCAAAGGGACATCTTGTTCGAGAAATTGATGCTCTTGGTGGTTTAATGCCCTGGGTTACAGATAAAACAGGAATTCAATTCAGAGTTTTAAACACAAGTAAAGGGCCAGCAGTTAGAGGAACAAGAGTTCAGTGTGATAAACAGGAATATCGTTTAACAATGAAGCATTTCCTTGAAAAAGAACATAATATACATTTAAAGCAGTCAATGGTTGTTAGGCTTATTGTAGAAGATAATGAAGTAAAAGGTGTGATTGATGAAATTGGTACAACTTATTTTGCAAAAAAAGTAATAATTACAACAGGGACATTTCTTCATGGATTAATCCATATTGGAGAAAGAAAAATTCCAGCAGGTAGAGCAGGGGAGTTTGCATCTAATGAACTTGCAGACAATTTAAAAGAACTTGGATTTAGAATGGGAAGAATGAAAACAGGGACTCCTCCAAGATTAAAAAAATCTTCAATAGATCTTACACAATTTGAAATTCAGTATGGTGATGAAGATATAATACCTTTCTCCTGGCGAACAGATTTTGAAAATTTTAACCCTGAACAATTGCCATGTTATATGGGTTATACAAATGAAAATATACATAAATTTATGAGAGAAAATATTAAACTATCTCCTCTTTATAGTGGAGATATAAAAGGTGTGAGCGCAAGATATTGCCCGAGTTTAGAAGATAAAGTTATGAAATTTCCTGATAAAGATAGACATCAAGTAGTGCTTGAGCCTGAAGGTAGGGAAACTGAAGAAATTTATGCAAAAGGTCTTGGTAATTGTTTTCCATATGAATATCAAGAAAAAATTGTTAAAATGGTAAAAGGTCTTGAAGAAGCAGAAATATTAAGACCTGCTTATGCGATTGAATATGATTATGTTGAACCTACACAATTAAAACCAACACTTGAAACAAAATTAATAAAAGGTTTATACCTTGCAGGACAGATAAATGGGACCTCTGGTTATGAAGAAGCTGCAGCTCAAGGGTTATGGGCTGGCATTAATGCTGCGTTATCAATTTTAGGAAAAGAACCATTTTTACCAGATAGGTCTCAATGTTATATGGCTGTTTTAGTTGATGATTTAATTACTAAAGGTACAAGAGAACCTTATAGAATGTTTACATCCCGTGCAGAATATAGACTAATTTTAAGAGAAGATAATGCAGATTTGAGATTGTCTAAATTAGGATATAAAATTGGCCTTATTACAAAAGAACAAATGGAATTAGTTGAGTTTAAAGAAAAAAAGACAAAAGAATTAATTGAAAAATTGAAAAAAACTAAAATTATTGCAGATATGAAAACAAATGAATATTTAATTAAAAAAGGGACATCACCGCTAAAGCAATCAATTTCTGCTTATAATTTATTAAAAAGACCTGAAATTGAAATTAAAGATATTTTTAATTTAGCTGATAAAGTTCAATCAATTAATAAAATTGTAGATAAAGAAGCTGAAATTGAAATAAAATATGAAGGATATATCAATAGACAACTTGAACAGATTGAAAAATTTAAACAACTTGAAAATAAAAAAATACCAGAAGATTTCAATTATGATTTAGTAGAAGGTTTATCTAACGAGATTAGACAAAAATTAAAAGAGATTAAACCTACCACTCTTGGGCAGGCATCAAGAATATCAGGAGTAACACCTGCAGCTATTTCAATTTTATCA
>JALVYZ010000397.1 GCA_027037705.1 bacterium
ACACAAATAATATTTATGCCCAGGCATTCAGAGGTTATGGTAATCCTCAAGCAACATTTGCAATTGAATCAAATATAGATGAACTTGCAAAATTAACTAAAATAGATCCTGTTGAACTAAGGTTAATAAATGCAAATGAGGAAAATCAAGTAACTCCAATGGGGCTTAAAATTTCTTCTTGTGGGATGAAGCAATGTATTGAAGCTGTTAGAGAAAAATTAGAATGGAATAAGAAAAGACCAAAAAATAGAGGAGTTGGACTTGCAGCTTTGATACATGTTGGGGGTGCTGCAAGAATTTATAAATCAGATGGACATGGAATGATTTTAAAGTTTGATGATTTTGGAAAAGCATCTATTTTTACTGGGGCAGCTGAAATTGGGCAAGGTTCAGAAACTTCTATAGCACAAACAGTTGCAGAAGTATTGGGAATTTATCCAGATGATGTGACAATTATAAGACATGATACATCTTCATGTCCATGGGATGTTGGTACTCATGCAAGCAGACAGATGTATGTTTCATGCAAAGCTGCAATTAGATGTGCAACTGAAGCAAAGCAAAAAATTTTAAATTATGCAACTTTATTTATGAAAAAAGAAGTTTTAAAGAAAAATAAAGGAAAAGAGCTTGATGAAAGTCTTTTACAACTGCTTGAAAAGCCTGAAAATCTCGATATAAAAGATAGACTTATTTTTTTAAAAGATTATCCAGATAAAAAAGAGTATGCAATTCCAATTGAAAAAATATTGAGAAGAATTCATTTTAGAGGGAACAAAGATGGTGATATAATTATTACACATACTTTTTTTGAACCAGATACAGATTATATCTCCCCTCAATCTCCTAAAGGAAACATGAGTGAGACTTATGTCTTTGCTGCTCATGGAGCAGAAGTAGAAGTTGATCCAGAGACAGGAAAAGTTAAAATTTTAAAATATGTCGCAGCTCATGATGTAGGTAAAGTTATTAATCCTATTTTATTAAAAGGTCAGATTTATGGTGGTGTTATGCAAGGAGTTGGAATGGCTCTTTTAGAAGAAATGATATTAGAAGAGGGAAAAATAATGAATCCAGATTTTTTTGATTATAAGGTACCTACAATAATGGATACTTTTCCAATTGAAATAGTTTTAATTGAGACTAATGATCCATTGGGACCATTTGGAGCAAAAGGGATTGGAGAGATTGGACTTGTTGCAGTTAATCCTGCTATTGCTAATGCTATTGCTAATGCTACTGGAAAAAGAATTAAAGAATTACCAATGACTCCTGAAAGAGTTATGAAATCAATTTCATAAATTCTTCTTCGTTAATAATTGTAACACCTAATTTTTTTGCTTTTTCATATTTGGAACCGGGATCTTTACCTACGACAACAAAGTTAGTTTTTTTACTAACAGAATTTGATACTTTACCACCTAATTTTTCAACAATATTTTTAGCTTCTTCTCTTGTAAAATTATTAAGAGCTCCTGTAAATACAAATGTTTTTCCAGATATTTTACTCTCTTTTTTTTCAACTAATTCATATTCTTCAAAGTTTAATCCAAGTTCTTTTAATCTATTTATTATTTTTATGTTAATCTCACTTTGAAAAAAATTGTAAATTGAATCTGCAATAATTGTAGATTTTTTTTTAGTTTTTGCATTTTCTTTGTAAATTGCTTTAATAATATCTTCTTTACTTGCACTCATTAAATTATCCATATGTTTAAAATGTTTTGCAAGTTGTTTCGCAAGTTGTTCGCCAACATGTCTTATACCAAGCCCATTAATTAAACGCCACAATGTATTATTTTTGCTTTTTTCTATTGAATTAATTAAATTTTCTGCAGATTTTTCAGCAAAACCTTCAAGTGGGATTATCTGTTCTTTTTTTAATGTGTATATATCACAAATATTTTTAATTAAGCCCTTTTCTACAAACATTTCAACAATTCTATCTCCAAACCCTTCAATATCCATACAATTTTTAGATACAAAATGTTGAATACTTCTAACTATTTGAGCTCTACATGTTAAATTATTACTGCATCTAATAGCAACTTCGCCTTCTTCTTTTATTACTGGTGCTCCACAAACAGGACATTTTTCTGGAGGAAGTATATCTTTTTCTTCGCCTGTTCTCTTTTCCTTTACAGGTCCAACTATTTCTGGAATAACATCTCCAGCACGTTTTACATAAACATAATCGCCTATTTTTATATCTTTATATTTAACATCTTCAAAATTGTGCAAAGTTGCCTTTTTAACTGTTACACCTTTTATTTGAACAGGTTCTAAAATAGCTACTGGGGTTATTATTCCTGTTCTTCCAACTTGGAAAATAACATCATTTAGTTTGGTGATAACAACTTCTTCTTCAAATTTATATGCAATTGCCCATCGAGGAGATCTTCCTACTGCACCTAATTTTTGTTGTAATTCAAAATCATTAACCTTCACAACAGCACCATCTATTTCATAAGGTAAAGAATCTCTAATAGAATCTAACTCTTTACAATAAGATATTGCTTCTTTTATATTTTTAACTTTTTTTGCAAGTGGATTAACTTTAAATCGAAGTTCTTTTAAAATTTCAAGTAATTCCCATTGAGAATGAATTTTTCTTCCTTCGTATCTTCCAACTCCATAAACAAAGCATTTTAAATTTCTTTTTGCAGTTTCTTTTGAGTCAAGTTGTCTAACAGAGCCTGCAGCACAATTTCTTTGATTAGCAAATAATGGTAATCCTTTTTTTTCTCTTTCCTCATTTATTTTTAAAAATTGCTTTTTATCTAAATAAACTTCACCTCTAACCTCTAATAAAGAAAAACCACTATTTTCAGGTAAATATAAAGGTATTGATTTTATAGTCTTCAAATTTAAAGTAACATCTTCTCCAACATATCCATCTCCACGAGTTGACCCTCTTACAAAAACATTATTTTCATAAACAAGCTCAACAGCTAATCCATCAATTTTTGGCTCTACTGTATATTCAATATCAATATTAAAAGGTAAATCTAAAAACCTTTTAACTCTTTCGTCAAATTCAATTAAGTCATTTTCTCCAAAAGCATTTGATAGTGAGAGCATAGGAATAGAATGAGTAACTTTTTCAAATTTTTCAAGAGGAGGAGCTCCCACTCTTTGTGTAGGTGAATTAGGATCATAAAATTCAGGATATTTTTTTTCTAATTCTACTAACCTTCTAAATAATTTATCGTATTCTGAATCTGGAATAACAGGAGAATCAAGAACATAATATCTGTAATTATGATATTCAATTTCTTTTCTAAGTTTTTCTATTTCATTCTTTATTTTTTCTTTTTCTTTTGGATCCATATTAGTCCTCAAATTCTACTCTATCTCTACCACTATTTTTAGCTCTATATAATGCTGCATCAGCTTTTCTTAATAATTCTTCATGGTTGTTTACTTTTTTATTAATTGTAGTAACACCAAAACTCACAGTATATTTTATCTTTTTATCTTTATAAACTACTACACTATTTTTTATAGTATTTCTTAATCTTTCTGCAAGATATATAGCATCATCTTTTTTTGATTCATAAGAAACAATGCAAAATTCTTCTCCACCATATCGTGCAATAATGTCTGATTTTCTAACAATATTTTTAACAGTTTGTACTAAATGTTTTAAAATCTCATCTCCTGCTTGATGGCCATAAGTGTCATTTATTTTTTTAAAGTGATCTATATCCATCATAATAATTGAAAAAAGGTGATTGTACCTTAAAAATTTTTCAAATTCTTTTTTTAGAATATCTTCAAGATATCTTCTATTATATGCTCCAGTCAATTCATCAATAATTGATAATAAAATAGCAGTATCTATTAATCTATTTAAATTGAAAAGTAGATTAAAACCTTTTTCTATAAGATTTTTTATTAATTGCGTTTTGAGTTTATATTTATGAAAAATAATTAATGCATATTTATATTTATTTTCAAAATTGTAATAAAACTCAGTGATATATTCAGGTATAAAATCTTCTGACGAAGAAAGAAAATTTAGATTAATACCTTTTATTTTTAATTCTTGAAAAATTTTCTTGTTTTCTGTGATTGAAATTAGTTTTTCTCTTAATTTATCTTTGATTTTTTCTGAACATTTTTCATTTACTTTTAAAAATAATTTTTTTTCATGTATAGATTCTTTATAAATTCCTGCAAATGTAAAATCAAATATTAAATCTAAAAAAGTAAAAACCTTAGTTATAAAATTATTTTCGTTTTCAATATATTCTTGTAATTTATATAACTCTTCATTAATAACAGTTTTTTTTAAAATTTCATCAAATATATCTAATACAAAAGATTGTGGCTCAATTTTTTTTAATTTTTTTAAAGTTATAGCATCTAATTCTTTTTTACTATAATTTTTTAAAAGTTCTTCAATATGATTAATTAACTTATCAGGCTCTATCCCTTTTATTAAAAATTTTTTAGCTCCTGATTTCAAGCCCCATAATTTATCTATTTTTTTATCCTGGCTGGTAAGAATAATTATTGGAATATGTTTGGTATATTCATTATTTGTTACAAGATAGCTTAATCCATATCCATTAAGTTCTGGCATAATAACATCAGAAATTACTAAATCAGGCATTACTTCAAAGGTCTTTTTTAATCCTTCAATTCCATTTTCAGCTTCAAATATTTTAACATTATAATTTTGTAAAATATTTTTTAAGTTAATCCTTTGAGTTTTACTATCATCAACAATTAATATTTTTTTTCCTTCTAATATATTGTTAGGCATTTATTATAAAATTTCTAATTCTTTCTATTCCTTTTAAAATATTTTCGTCAGAAAGAGCAAATGACATCCTAAAAGTATTTTCCACCCCAAAAGCACTACCAGGGACAACTGCAACCTTTTCTTTTTCTAAAAGATTTTTACAAAAATCAACTGAATTTTCAAATTTTGATTTTTTTATAAATTCTGACACATCAGGGAAAAGATAGAATGCCCCATCTGGCTTTAAACATTTTAATCCAGGAATGGTATTTAATTTTTCAATTGCTAAATCTCTTCTTTTTTTGAATGCTTTTTTCATAACTTCAACAGATGATTGGTCTCCAGTAATTGCTTCTAATGCAGCATATTGTGCAATTGAGGTAGGGTTTGATGTTGACTGACTTTGAATTTTGTTAATTGCTGAAATTATATCTTTAGTTGCTCCAGTAAATCCAATTCTCCATCCAGTCATTGAATAAGTTTTTGATACTCCATTAACAATAATGGTTTTATCTTTTAAAGATTTATCAAGTATTAAAACATTTAAAAACTCAACATCATAAACAAGTTTGTTGTATATGTCATCTGATATAATAAAAATTTCCTTATCTTTAACGATTTCAATAATTCCATGTAACGTTTCTTTTGAGTAGATCATTCCTGATGGATTTGAAGGAGAATTTAAAACAATAGCTTTAGTTTTAGGAGTTATTGCATTTTTTAATTTTTTTAAATTAATTTGAAAATTTTCTTCAATTGAAGAAGGTAAAATAACAGGCTTTCCTCCAGCAAGTTCAACCATTGAGGGATAAGATACCCAATATGGTGCTGGAATTATTACTTCATCTTCATTGTTTAAAATTGCTTGAAAAATATTATAAAGAGAATGTTTTCCACCACATGAAATTATTACTTCTTCTGCAGAATATTCTACTCCATAATCTTCTGTAAATATTTTAGCAACAGCATCTCTTAATTCTAAAATCCCGGCAGCAGGAGTGTATTTAGTTTTTCCATCTTCAATTGCTTTTATTGCAGCTTTTTTAATATTTTCAGGAGTATCAAAATCAGGCTCACCAGCTCCAAAGCCGACAACATCAATTCCTTGTTTTTTCATTGCATTAGCCTTAGCTGTAATTTCAAGAGTAATTGAAGGTTTTAAATTTTTTACTCTGTTTGATAGTTCCATAAACACTCCTTTTGTTGTTTTTTTTGTTTTTATGTTTTTTTCTTCACTTCTAAAATAAATATGCTGTTAAAATGTAGTCAGCCATTAAAATCAATACAGAGCTTATTACTACTGATCTTGTAGTCGCTTTTCCAACTCCTTCAGCTCCACCTGATGTATTATATCCTGTATAGCAACCAACAAAAGACAAAATAAATCCAAAAAATAATGCTTTAATTAATCCATTATATAGATCTTCACTTTGAACATATTGGTATATTTTAGCTAAAAAAAGACCTTCATTTATGTTTAATACATGAACTCCAATAAAATAGCCTCCAATAACACCTATAAAATCTACAAAAATTGTTAATAACGGCATAATAATTATCCCTGCAATTACTCTTGGAACTATTAAATATTGAATTGGGTTAACAGCCATAACTTCCATTGCATCAATCTGTTCTGTAACTCTCATTGTGCCAAGTTCTGCTGCCATTGCAGAACCTGCTCTCGCAGTGACCATTAATGACGCTAACACTGGTCCTAACTCTCTTGTTAAACTTAATGCAACAGTAACTCCAACTAAACTTTCTGCTCTAAACATATGAAATGCATAATAACTTTCAAGAGCTAATACCATTCCAGAGAATATTCCTGTGAGAGTTACTACAAATATTGAATTTACACCAATTACTTCTATCTGTTTTATTAAATTTTTTATTTTGAATGGAGGGGTAAAA
>JALVYZ010000398.1 GCA_027037705.1 bacterium
CTCATATACCATGCATCAGTTAGGAGGACAAATTTTTTGCAAAATTTATTGTTTGTCCACGAAAGAATGAATCTTAACATAGCAAGTGCATTTGTAAGTTTTGTGGTGTTGTATTTATTTTTTTGATAAGCTGTCCCCTTTTGTTAAGACCATTTTTTAATTTTTTTAAGTATAAATTTTTCATGCTACTTTTAACTTCTGTTTCTCTAATCCATAATATTTTTCATCTGGTGTTAAATACCCTAAACTCTGATGTACCCTTAATTTGTTATATAATTTTATATAGTTATCTACTCCTTCTTTGCACTCCTTTACGCTTTCATAATAATTCAAATAAATATCTTCATATTTTAACGTCTTCCAAAATCTTTCTATATATACATTATCTAATGCTCTACCTTTTCCATCCATGCTTATCAATATCTTGTAACTCTCTAATAAACTTGTAAATTTATCACTCGTATACTGACTCCCTTGGTCACTGTTAAATATTTCTGGTATTCCATATTTTACCACTGCTTCTGAAAAACACTCCTTTAAAAATTCTACATTTAAACTATTACTCAACTTCCAGCTCAATATCTTTCGGCTATATACATCCATTATCCCTACTAAATAGACATAACCTTTATTTCCTATCCTTATATACGTTATCTCACTTACCCATACCTGATTCGCTCTTGTTATTTCTAAATCCCTCAATAAATATGGATACTTCTTGTCTTCTTTCTTACTTTTGCTTAATTTCCTTTTTGGAACTAATGCTTTTATTTTCAATTCTTTCATTAGCTTTAATACCTTCTTACGGCTTATCTTATACCCTTCTCTTAATAAACATTCTCTTATCTTACGATGTCCATATACTGGAAATATTTGATGATATTTTAATATCTTTGACTTTAATTCCATTTCCTTTGACTTTCTTAACTTCATTAATTCTTCCTGTTTCTTTTGAGTGTAATAAATATTTCTATTTATCTTCAATAGATTACATTGCCTCCTTATTGATAGCTCTTTATTTTGAGACTCTATTAACCATAACATCGTTGATTGATCTAAAAGCCCAATAATTGATTGTACTTTTTTTTTAAAAATTCATTTTCTACTTTTAACTTCCCTATCTCTTTATACAATTCTTCTTCCCTTTGTTTGAATTCTTTATTTAGTTTTTCCCGTTTCCTTGAAAATATCTCCGGTAATTGCTCTAACACCTCTTTTTTCCAACGGCTTATTACATTGGGATTTACTCCATACTGCTCTGATAATTCTCTTAGAGTCTTTTCTTCTCTTATCGCTTCTAATGCTACTTTAGCTTTAAAATTTTTGTCATAAACTTTTTTGCTCATTTTTTCCATCCCCCTTTCAATTTTTTTTAACAAAATTATACTTAGTTTTCGTGGTCCTATTTTTGAGGGATATTATAGTTCATTCAAAGTCAGAAGAAATCTTTTTGCATCTTCTTTTAATAATGAGTAATCAAAAAATTTTAAGCCAAGTTTTTCACATTTATAACCAAAGCAGAAAAGGAAAAATTTTTCCTCTTCTGAATAACCATAGAGATTGTCTCCAATTAAAGGATATTCTACATGAGATAGATGAGCTCTAATTTGATGGCGTGCACCTTTAAAAATTTTTGCAATAATTACTGAAAAACTTTTATAAATTGCAATAGGCAAAATTTCTGTTATATTAATATCTGATTCTTCTTCTAAAACTTTAACTTTCTTTCTTTTTTTCTGGTCAATTTTATTTTTTATAACTTTTTTCTCAAACACCTGTCCATTAACAAAAGTGAGATAATATTTTTCAATTTCACGCATATTTTCAAGATTTTTATATTTTTCATAAAAATTTTCATTTTTTGCAGCTATTAAAAATCCCTTTGAATATAAATCAAGCCTATTCAATAGCTTTACATTTCTAAATCTTTTTTTTAAGAAATTTTCAACTGAATAAT
>JALVYZ010000399.1 GCA_027037705.1 bacterium
ATTGCAGGTAACGCACTTACATGAATGTAACATGGTGATTTTATTTTTAATCTAAATGGCTTATTCCCTCCATCACTATAAAGATAAAATCCGAGCTCACCTTTTGAACCTTCTACTGATTGATAAACTTCCCCTTTAGGGGCATTAAAACCAGAAGTAGCAAATTTAAATCTTCTAATTAATGCATCAATATCTGTTCTAACTTTTTCTTGAGGTGGATTTAAATATGGGACATCTGCCATAACAGGTCCATCAGGAAGATTTTCTATTGCCTGTTTAATTATTTTTACAGATTGCCTCATTTCTTCAATTCTGCACATATATCTATCAAATGCATCTCCTCTTGTACCTACTGGGACTTCAAAATCAAAATCTTCGTAACTTGAATATGGGAATGCTTTTCTAACATCATATTTGACACCTGAAGCTCTTCCCACTGCACCTGTTAATCCAAGATTAATTGCTTCCTCATATGATATAACAGCTAAATTCTCATTTCTGAGACGCCATATTTTATTATCTGTTAATAATCTTTCATATCCATCTATTTTAGCAGGAAACATATTAACAAAATATTTGACTCTTTCTATAAATTTTTCAGTAACATCTTTTGCAACTCCACCAATTCTCATATAAGTAGGAGTTAATCTACCTCCACTTGCTTCTTCAATACATTCCATAATAATTTCTCTATCTGCAAAAGCGTAAAAAACAACTGTCATTGCTCCTAAATCAAGTGCACTTGAACCAATCCATAAATGATGCCCCATGATTCTTGACAATTCTGAAATTATAACTCTTAAATATTGAGCTCTCTTTGGAACTTCTATTCCAAGTAATTTTTCAACTGCAAGCACATAACCCAAATTATTAAGAGAAGCCGCTGTATAATCTAATCTATCTGTTAATGGGATAACCTGATGATAAGTAAATTCTTCTGCTAATTTTTCTATTCCTCTATGAAGCTGTCCTATAATTGGTGTTACTTTTACAACTTTTTCACCTTCAAGCTCTAATTCAAGTCTCAAAACCCCATGAGTTGAAGGGTGATGTGGTCCAAAATGTAATCTCATTTTTCTTTCTTCAACCATTTTATCCCTCTATTTTTAGATGTTAGTTAAATGTTAACGTAAAGTTAGTTAAGGTTAGTTTTCTTCTTTTCTTCAACCTTCTACCTTACACCTTAATATTTAAATACATTCTCTCTTATTGTCTCTGGATCCCATTTTTTATCAAAATCAAAACCTTTAACAGGAAAATCTTTTCTTAATGGATAATACTCAAAACCAGGCCACATTAAAATTCTTCTTAAATCTGGATGGCCTTCAAACTCAATTCCAAACATGTCATAAACTTCTCTTTCGGGAAAATTAGCAGATTTCCATAAAGAATAAACTGAAGGGACTTTTTCTCCTTCATCTACCTGAGTTTTTAAAATTAATCTATGATCATGGTCAACTGAAACAAGAATATAAACAACATCAAATCTTGGCTTTCTTTTATATGGCAAAAAATCAACAGCTGTAACGTCTACAAGCAAATTAAACAATAATTTTTTCTCTTTTTGCAAAAATTCACATACTTCTAATAATTTATCTTTCTTAACTATAACTATTGGATCTCCCCTAAATTCTTGTGCTTCAATGATTGCTTTTTTATGTTTTTTTTGAATTAATTTTATTATTTCAGAAGCCTTTGCCATTTTTATCTCCTAATATCGTTATTCGTGATTTGTTGTTCGTAGTTCGTGTTTTCTATTTCTTTCTTCAACCTTCTACCTTACACCTTCAGCTTTATATCGCTGCTTCTATTTTCTCAGGAATATTTCTTTGGATACAATATTTTTTAATATCTTCTTCAGTAACTATATCTGGTCTATCTCTAAATCTTTCATTTTTTGCTCTTTCTTGAATTTTCATAAGAGCAGCTAATAAACCCTCTGGCCTTGGTGGACAACCTGGAAGATAAACATCTACTGGGATTACCTGATCAACCCCCTGAACTACTGCATATGTTTGGAAAATACCTCCACATGAAGCACAAGCTCCCATTGCAATAACCCATTTAGGATCTGAAATCTGCTCATATATAGTTTTAACCATAGGACTCATTTTTTTAGTTAATGTTCCTGCCACTATCATTAAATCAGATTGTCTTGGAGAAGGTCTAAAAACCTCAGAACCAAATCTTGCTATATCATAATGAGCTAAACTTGTTGCCATCATTTCTATAGCACAACAAGCAAGGCCAAAAGTACATGGCCAAACTGAATTTCCTCTTGCCCAACCTACTAATTTTTCTAATGTTGTTGTTAAAACAAAACCTTCTGGCAAATAGCTTTCTATTCCCATTGCAATGCTCCTTTTTTCCAGACATATACAAAACCAACTAAAAGTATAAAAATAAAAATAAACATTTCTATTAATCCAAAAACTCCAAGCTTTTTAAAATACACAGCCCATGGATACATATAAACACATTCAAGGTCAAAAAGTAAAAATAGTAAAGCTACAATGTAATATTTTACATCAAATGGAGCCCAGGTTGCACCAACTGTTGGTAAACCACTTTCATATGGCATATCTTTTAGAGGATTTTTTCTTCGAGGACCAAGAATATGAGAAGCTCCAATCATAATTACAGCAAGGAGGACTCCCATAATTAAAACTACTACAATTCCGAGATAAGAACCGAGATAAGTATTTAATGAAGGTGTCATTATTCACCCCTTTGTGAAATTAATTTCAAAAGCTGCACAACATTACTTCATTAAATTATATTTGTCAAGAAAAAATTAAAAAAATTTTATACAAAATACAAAATTATCCTGTTTAATATATTGATATGAAAGGAAATAAGGAGTGATAAGGATAAGACTTATGCTATTGCAAATTTAAAAATTTCTTCGTCTTCAACAAATTCATATACATCTTTATTTTCAAGAATTTTTTTACCAATCAAATAATTAAGCTCATGTCCAGATTTTTTACCATAAAAATGACCTATTACTTTATAACCTATTAAACTTATATCTCCTATAGCATCTAAAATTTTATGTCTAACAAATTCATTTTTAAATCTTAACCCCTCAGGATTTAATACCCCTTTTTTATCTAAAACAATTGCATTTTCAAGAGAACCACCAAGTGCTAAATTATTTTTTTTCAAATATTCAACTTCTTCCAAAAAGCCAAATGTTCTTGCAGGAGAAATTTCTGAAATATAATCTTCCATCGAAAAATCAAAATCAAATTTTTGTCTTCCAATTATTGGATGATCATATTCAAGCAAAAAAGAATATTTAATTCTATCTGATGGAGAAAAAACTACTTTTTTACAATCTTTTTCAACAACAACTTCTTTTAACAATTTAATAACTTTTTTGGGTATTCCAAGCTCTTTAATACCAGCTTTCAATAAAATTTGTACAAAAGGAAAACTACTACCATCCATTGCAGGCATTTCACATCCATCAACTTCAACTATAAGATTATCAATTCCAAGAGCATTAACAGCTGATAAAAAATGTTCAACAGTTTTTATTTTTGCTTTGCCAATACCTAATTCTGTACACATCAAAGTATTTACAACATAATCAAGAGTCGCTGGGATTTCAGGTTTTCCAGGTAAATCTATTCTTCTAAAAATAATTCCATTATTAGCTTCTGCTTTTTTTAACTTAACTGTGACTTTTCTGCCACTATGAAGTGCAATACCTGTGAATTCAATGTCACAATCAATAGTTTTCTGCATCTCCATCTATTCAATCTCCTTGGCTATTTTATTTCTTAACTCTAATTTTTTTAAAATATGATATGCAAATTATGTTCCATTTATAAATTTTTTATATTTTCTCTAAAATCACTTCTTCTGAAAATATTTCTTGAAGGGCGCTTTGGAGGGATTTATATGAAATTTCATCAGGAAGTTCTATAAAAAGCTCTCCTTTCTCATTAATTTTAAATTTTCCATATCTATTTACTATTTCAATTACTTTCTCAGGGTCAACTGTAACCCATCCTTTCATTCTTCTAACTAATTCATCTCCTTTAAATCTTCTTTCTATTACCACTTGAACATCTCTAAATTTTGCTTCCCAGGTAATTAAACATGGGGATAAAATTTTTGGACATACTGGATCATGCATTGCTGCACACTTGAACCACAATTTAGCTATCATCTCTAACCTCTAACGATTTAAAATGATGAATTAATCCTTCCTCTTTGGCTATTACTTTAGCATTTTTTGATAGTTCTTCATACGATTCTTTTGAAATATATACTATACTTGATTTTTTATAAAAATCATCCACAGAAAGAGGTGAAAAGAATTTTGCTGTACCACCTGTTGGCAATACATGATTTGTTCCAGCTACATAATCTCCAATTGGTTCAGGAGAATATTCACCTAAAAAAATTGCTCCTGCATTTTTTATCTTATTTAAAATTTTAAATGGTTCTTTTGTAATAATTTCAAGATGTTCAGGTGCTATTTTATTTGCAATTTCGACAGCTTCATTCAGATTGTTAACAAGAATTATTGCAGAATAATTTTTGATAGACTTTTCTATAATACTTTTCCTTGGAGAAACTTTAATTTCCCTTTCAACTATATCTTTAACTTTTTTTGCAAACTCTTCATTTACTGTAACTAATATAGAGGATGCAAGTTCATCATGTTCCGCTTGAGACAATAAATCATTTGCAATAAATTCTGGCCTGCAGGTTCCATCAGAAATTATCAAAATTTCACTTGGTCCTGCAAACATGTCAATATCAATAATTCCAAAAAGAATTTTTTTAGCCATTGCCACATAAATATTTCCAGGCCCCACAATCTTATCCACTTTAGGAATCCAATCTGTTCCAAATGATAAAGCAGCTATACTATGAGCACCTCCAATTTTAAAAATCTTTTCAATTCCTGCAATATAAGCTGCCGCTAAAATTGATTTTGCTTTGACATAATCAAAAATTGGTGAGGTAATATAAATTTCTTTAACTCCAGCTACTTTTGCAGGTATAGCAGTCATAAGCAAAGTTGATGGATATAAAGCTTTTCCTCCAGGGACATATATTCCTACTTTTTCAATTGGCGTCACTTTTTGGCCTAAAATAATTCCATTTTCATCTGTAGTAATCCAGCTATTTTTTTTCTGTTTTTCATGATATTTCCTAATTCTTTCTGCTGCAAAATTTAAAGCATTTTTTAAATTATCATCTATTTCATTATAGGCTTTTTCAAAATCACTTTTATCAAAATAGTAGTTTTTCTCATTCAATTTAAAATTATCAAATTTCTCAGTTAAGTCAACTAATGCATAATCTTTTTCCTTTTTTACAAAATTTATAATTTCATTCACTTTATAATAATATTCTTCAAATTCAACTTCACCTCTTTTTACTAATTGCTCAAAAAAATCATTATTTTTTTCTTCCCTTAAATCTATTATTCTCATGCCTAAAGTATACCCTTTTCTAACTTCAAGATTATTTAATTACTTTGTTACAAATTATTTGCAAAATTAATACTATACAATATAAATTAATTTTAAGGTTCTTGGAGTTCTTTTATATTCTTAAATTGTTCAAGACACTCAGGATTAGCAAGAGCATCTTTATTTGTTACATCTTCTCCATGAACAATCTTTGTTACTGCAATTTCCACTTTTTTACCATTTAATGTATATGGAATATCATCAACTTCAATAATTTTAGCTGGAACATGCCTTGGAGATGCATATTCCCTTAAATTCTTTTTAATTTTCTTTTTAAGTTCCTCCGTTAATTTATAACCGTCTTTTAATACAACAAATAAAATCACTCTAACATCATCTTCCCATTTCTGCCCAATTACAAGACTATCTTTAATCTCCTCCATTCCCTCAACAATTCTGTAAATTTCAGCAGTTCCAATTCTTACACCACCAGGATTCAATGTTGCATCGCTTCTTCCGTAGATTATACACCCACCATGATTTGTAATTTCAATATAATCACCATGACGCCATACACCAGGGAAGTATTCAAAGTAAGCAGCTTTATATTTCTTCATATCTGGATCATTCCAGAAATATATTGGCATTGATGGAGCTGGCTTTACACACACAAGCTCACCTTTTTTACCAACAACAGGTTTTCCATTCTCATCCCATGCTTCTACTGCCATTCCAAGTCCTCTACATTGAATTTCTCCTTCATATACTGGTAATATTGGACATCCAAGGACAAAACATGAGATTATATCTGTTCCTCCAGAAATTGATGCAAGTTGAACATCATTTTTTATTTTAGAATAAACATATCTGAAGTTTTCTACTGTTAATGGAGAACCTGTTGATAATATAGCCCTTATTTTTGATAAATCACAACAATTTTCAGCAGAAAATCCCATTTTTTCACATATTGATATAAATTTTGCACTTGTTCCAAAAACAGTAATTCCAGCTTCTTCTGCCATTTTCCACAAAGCATTTATATCAGGATATGCTGGATTCCCATCATAACAAACTATTGTACAACCTGTAAAAAGTCCTCCAACAAGCCAGTTCCACATCATCCATCCACAGGTTGTGTAATAAAAAAGGACATCATCTTTCTTAATGTCAGTATGTAAAATATGTTCTTTAGCATGTTGAAGCAAAGTTCC
>JALVYZ010000400.1 GCA_027037705.1 bacterium
CAAGTAATTTGTAATCTCTGAAAAATCTCTCTACATCATATTCTTTCATAAGTCCATATCCACCATGAATTTGAACTGCTTCATTTGCAACTCTTTTCATAACTTCTGAACAATACAATTTTGCCATAGCAGCATATTTTGCAAATGGTCTATTGTTGTCTCTCAGCCAGCATGCTTTATAAAGTAAATTTCTTGCAAGTTCAATTTCTGTAGCCATATTAGCTATTTTGAACTGATTTATTTGAAAATTTATAATAGGCTGGCCAAATTGGACTCTCTGTTTAGCATATTTTATTGCAAGCTCAAAAGCTCCTTGAGCACCACCTAAACCCATTGCTGCAATACTTAATCTTCCACCATCTAAAGTTGAAAGCATGTAATGAAAACCCTCTCCTCGTTTACCAAGCATATTCTCTTTTGGTACTCTTACATCATCAAAGTAAAGCTCACCAGTATTGGAAGCTCTCCACATTAATTTACCTTTCATCTCTTTTCTTGTTAAACCTTTTGCATCAGCAGGCACAAGAAAACAGCTTATTTCTTTCTTACCATCAGGTCTCTTTCCTGTAACAGCCTGAACAATAATAACACCTGTCATTTCATTTGCAGAATTTGTTATGAATATTTTACTACCATTTATTACCCATTCATTTCCATCGAGAACAGCAGTTGTCTGGGAATTACCAGCATCAGAACCAGCATTAGGCTCTGTTAGACCAAATGCAGCTAAAATTTCACCTTTGCAAAGAGGAGGTAGCCAATATTTTTTCTGTTCTTCATTACCAAAATAATATATTGGACCTATACCCAATGAATTGCCAGCTGCAATTGTTGCTGCATGAGATCCATCAACTCTTGCTAATTCTTCAACAGCTATTATATAAGATACATAATCAAGTCCAGACCCCCCATATTCTGGAGAAACAAAAATTCCAAGAAGTCCTAACTCTCCCATCCTTTTTGTTAATTCAACAGAAAACTCTTCCTTTTCATCAAGTTCTCTTGCTACAGGTTTTATTTCATTTTCTGCAAAACTTCTCACAGTTTGTCTTAAAATATTATGTTCTTCTTTAAGGTCAAAATTTAGCGCCATTTTTCCACCCCTCTTATGATTTTTACGTAAACTGGGAAAGGATTACCATATAAAATATTGTTTGTCAATTACAACTTATGAAAATAATTGGCATAAAAATCATTCTTAAAATCGTAAAAAATGTCTTCTAAAATAGCTTTTCTAATATTTTTCATTAAATTTTGGTAGAAATGAATATTATGAATTGAGCAAAGAGTGGCTCCAAGAGGTTCTTTTACTCTGAAAAGATGATGAATGTATGCTCTTGTAAAATTTTTACATGTGTAACAATCACAACTTATGTCAATAGGATACATATCTCTACGATAGTCTTTGTTGGTTATCCTAATTTTTCCTCTTACTGTAAATACAGTCCCACTTCTACCAAATCTTGTGGGGATAACACAGTCAAACATATCCATTCCACGTTCAACAGACTCAATTAAATCTTCAGGAAGCCCTACTCCCATTAAATATCTTGGTTTATTTTCTGGCAAAAAAGGCTCTGTAAATTCTATTACCTTTTTTAATAATTCAAGTCCTTCTCCAACACTAACTCCACCGATTGCATATCCAGGAAAATTTAATTTTAAAAGTTCTTTTGCACAATATTCTCTTAAATCCTTATAAACACTTCCCTGCACTATCCCAAAAAGATACTGATTTTCTTTTTTATGGGCATCTTTACACATTTTAGCCCATTTTATAGTTCTTTCAACTGCCCTTTTTGCATAATCTTTTTCACATGGATATTCCACACATTCATCTAAAACCATTATTATATCAGCACCTATATCTTCTTGAATTTTAATTGAGAGCTCAGGAGTAAGAAAAACCTTTTGACCATTTTTTTCATATCTAAACTGGATTCCTTCATCAGAAATTTTTTTATCTGGCAAAGAAAAAACCTGAAACCCCCCACTATCAGTTAAAGTTGCATAATGCCAGCCTAAAAATTTTGATAGTCCTTTATGTTTTTTAATTAAAGATTCTCCAGGATAAATATGTAGATGATAAGTATTTCCTAAAATTATTTTCGCACCTGTTTCTTCAACTAAGTTTATTGGAGTATTTCTTATAGCTCCTTGAGTTGCTACAGGCATAAATACAGGAGTTTCTACTTTAATCCCATTAATTTTTAAAATACCTGCTCTTGCTCTTGTGTTTTTATCTTTGTGTATTAATTGAAAATCAAGCGACATTTTTTACCATTGAAAAAAAGTAAAGTATAGTACTAACTATTACAATTGTGGCACCTACAGGAATATCAAAATTAAATGAAAGTATAAAACCAATAATAAAACTAACAATTGAAAATAAAATATTTAATACTATTATAAATTTATAATCTTTTGAAAAATTTAATGCAAATGAAGTTGGTAAAATTAAAAAAGCACTTGTCATAATTATTCCCACTAATTTAATACAAGCAACAATAATTATTGTTAAAATTATTAAAAAAATTGAGTCAAATAATCCTACATTAATTCCTGAAACTTTTGCAACTTCTTCATCAAAAGTTATAAAAATTAATTCTTTAAAAAAAAGAATATAAAATAAAAGTGAAAAAATAAATATTGATAATGTAAAAAACATATCAAACTTTGAAACCCCAATAATTGAACCAAAAAGATAACTCACAATATTTACTTTTATATTACCAAAAAATATTAAAAATATTGCTACAGCCATTGTAAACGCAAAAAATATCCCTATGCTTGTATCATATTCAATATTTCCCATTTTAGTTAATTTACCAATTAAAAATCCAGTTATTATGCAAAAAATAAATGTTGTTAAATATGGATTAATTCCCAATAAGTATCCTAAGGCAACTCCAGCCAAAGCAGAATGTGATATGCCCACACTTAAAAAAGATAATTTTCTCATAACAATAAAAAAAGAATATACTCCTGAAATAATTGCTATGAAGATTCCAGATATTATTGAATACTTTATAAAACTATAATGAAGTATTTCCATATTTACATGTCTCACAATTTTTGTCATGAATAATGAATGAAAAATCTTTACCAAAAATATTTTCTAAATTTTTCTGAGTCATAGAATCTTCTGGCGTCCCATAAAAATGAATTTTCTTATTTAACCCTATAATTGAATCAACATATTTTGAAATTATTCCAATGTCATGAGTAACAACAACAATAGTTAAACCTTCTTTTTTTAAGTCAATTAATAAATTGTAAAATTCCTGCTGGGAAATAATATCAAGCCCTGTAGATGGTTCATCAAAAATTAATAGCTTTGGCTCAACTGCAAGAGCCCTTGCAATTAACACTCTCTGCTTTAAACCAGCTGATAAATCTTGAAAATAATCATTTACATAAGATAGTATTCCCACTCTATCAAGACATTTCTCTGCTATTTTAATATCATTTTTTGATGGAAGTTTAAAAAAACCTATTTGGGGATATCGTCCCATTACAACAATATCAATAACTTTAGACGGGAATTTTAGATTATAAACATTTTTTTGCGGTAAATATCCAATTAAACCCTTTGGATAATCTGGAGAAATGTAATTAAATATTTTAACTTGACCAGAATATTTTGGTTGAAGTCCCAGGATGGCTCTTATAAATGTTGTTTTTCCTGAGCCATTGGGACCTATAATTGCGGTAATTGAATTTTCTTTAATTTGTAAGTTTATATTATCAAGAATTATTTTTTTGTTAAATTTAATAGATAATGACTTTATCTCTATTGCATTTGACATCAATTATGTGTTTGATTGTAGTTCTGCTTTCAATTTATTTAATTTTACTGTTAATCTTGAAACTTTTCTTCCTGCATTTCTCCAATGAAGTACACCTTTTGATTTTGCTTTATAGATAAATTTTATTGCGTTTCTTAATAATTCTTCAGCTTTTTGAACATCTTTTTCTTCAAGAGCATTTAAATACTTTTTAATTTCAGTTTTAGTTCTTGATTTAATTGCTTTGTTTCTCAATCTTCTTTTTTCAATCTGTCTAACTCTTTTCTTTGCTGACTTAATATTTGGCACTTTTACCTCCTTTTACTAAATTAAATTTAGTCGTTAGCGTATAGACCTAAAAAAAAAATTTGTCAAGTAATTTCACTATAAAAGTTAAAATATAGTCTTTATTTTTTTTTTTTTCTTAACTGCCTTAAATTCTATTTCATTTAAAAATCTTGAAATTTTATTTTTAATTTTTTCACCATAAATAAATCTATTTGAAGATAATAAATACAATTTATCTTTAGCTCTTGTAATCCCAACATACAATAACCTTTTCTCCTCTTCAATATCCACTTTATAATTTGAAAGAGAGAAAGGCAACAACTTATCTTCAACTCCAATTATAAAAACTACTCTAAATTCAAGCCCCTTTGATGCGTGAAAACTCAATAAACTAACCTTTTCAACTTCAAAATTTAAATCTGTAATTTCTTCCAATGGAATTTCTTTAGCTTCTTGAAATGGAATACCTTCTTCTTTAAAAACCTTTTTAATTTTATCTGCTAAAGCATTTACCCTAAAAAGAATTGCAATATCTTTAAATGATACAACCTCATTGAGATTATCTGAAGTATGTAATTCAACTCCTCCAATTAACTTTTTAATTTCATTAGCAATAAATTTTGCTTCTTCATCGTCTGAGAAAAATTTCATTAATTTTATTTCTCCATCACAATCTCTGACACACTGAAGTGGAGTATTTATTAATTTGTTGGAAAAATTTATAATATTTTTACAGCTTCTATAGTTATATTTTAAGAATATTTTTTTCCCATCTAATTTGTTAAAATAGCTATTAGAAGCTCCTCTAAAACCATATATTGACTGATTTGGATCTCCAATCCCAAATAATTTAACATTATATTTTAAAAAACCCTTAATTATATTAAATTGAGGTTCATTTATATCTTGAAATTCATCAATGAGAAGATAATTAATATTTAAAGGATTTTCAATTTTTAAAATGTTAATAGCATTAAAAATTAAATCATCAAAATCATATAGATTTTCGCTTTTCAAATAATTTGTATAATCTATGACTTCTTTTTTAAAAAATTCTGGTTTGTATCCAGACCTATGAAAATAAAGGTCTTTAAAGAATTTTTCAATATCAACTTTCTTATTACTTTTTATTAAATTTTTTATAATTTTTAGCTGTTCTTCTGCTTCTAAAATTTTAATATTTTCATTTCTTTTAATTTCAATAATTTTTTTAGAAAGAGAATGAAAAGTATGAATATTTACATCTAAATTAACTCTATTTTTTAGCTCATCTTTAGCTTTATTTGTAAATGTAATTGCAAAAATTTTATCTACTTCATAACCTTGATCAACCAAAAACTTTATTTTTTTCACTAAAGTAAAAGTTTTCCCTGTTCCAGGTCCTGCTATTACTAAAATTATATCATCTAATGCTTCTATTGATTTAATTTGTTCGTAATTAATATTTTTATTAGTTATAACTTTATTTTCACTTTTATTATTAGATTTGATCTCATACTCTTTTTTTTCTCTTTTAACTTCCTTTAATTTAATATTTTCAACAAAGATACCTTTTTTTGCTAAAAAATGTTTTCTATCATCTTCATTAATTACAATTATTTTACCATACTCCCCATCAAAACCAGGTTTAACCTCAACTTTCCCTTCTCTCATCTTTTCTATTCCATAAGCTATTAATTCTCCTGCTACCTTTTTAATCTCAACTAATGGAATGTCTTTTAAAATTTCAAGCTCACTCCCAAGACTTTTAATCATTTTTTCATAAATATTTTTTACTTTTTTAGTTGAAGATCTTACATTTAAAGCTTGTGCAATTATTTCATCTAATGGTACTAAACTGTAATATTTTTGTAAAAATGGGATATTATCTTTTCTGTCTGCAAGCTCTAAAACCCTATGTAATACTCCAATTGTAATGGTTTTACCACATTCTGGGCATATATTATTATTCTTAATTGCTTCTTCTGGATTCAAACATATATTACATTTTCTATGACCATCATAATGATATTTACCTTCCTCTGGAAAAAATTCAATTGTAGCGACTTTACTTTTATCTTTTAATGATTCTAATAAAGAAAAATAGTCTTTTTTGCAGAAAAAGATATTTGCCTCTCTCGCTATTTTAAATGGAGAATGAGCATCTGAATTTGAAACAAGTGTAAATTTATCAAGCATTGATAGTCTCCAGTTCATAGGTGGATCGGAACTTAATCCTGTCTCAACCGCATAAATATATTGAGTTAAATCCTCAAAACATTGCTCTATATCATCAAAACCACTCATTTTTCCAAAAAGTGAAAACCATGGAGTCCAAATATGAGCTGGTATAAATATAACATTTTCATCAACTTCAAGGCACAACTCAAGTAAATGTTTGGAATCTAATCCTAAGATTGGCCTTCCATCAGAATGGATATTACCTATTTTATCGAGTTTTTTTGATAATTTTTCAGCAGATTCTATTGTTGGCATATATATCATGTTATGAATTTTTCTAACTTTTCCATCTTTTTTATAAATAGAACTTATTTCACCGCCTAAAATAAACTGCACTTTAT
>JALVYZ010000401.1 GCA_027037705.1 bacterium
GGCGCCCAGCCCAAAGGCCGCCAGCATCCCTACCGGCACCACCCCATACGCCCACCAGGGCAGCGGCGCATGGCCCGCCGCCAACGCCGCCCCCCACGCCGCCAGCGCGCCCACCGCCGCACCCGCCGCCACCGCCAGCAGGTACGAGCCCACCGTCTGCCGCACCACCCAGCCCGTCCGCCAGCCCAACGCCTTGCGCAGGGCCAAGGCCTGCTGCTCTCGCGCCAGCATCAGCCAGCCCTGATGCACCGTGTACAGCCCCGCCACCACGGCCAGCAGCGCCAAGAAGAGCCACTGCCCCAAGTTGATGCGCTCCTGATAGGCCGTGGTCACGCCCTTGCGAATCCAGAACTCCTGCACCGTGCCCACATCGGGCACATCCACCAGCACCGGCGTGGGCGAGGAGCCCACCATGATGTCCACTTCCAGCCCCGTGCGGCGGTGGATTTCCCCGGCCACGGCTTCAATTTTCGCCTGCGCGGCGGGGGACATGGATTCAATGCCCGCCACGCGCACCCGCACCGCACTGATGCAGTCCTCGCGGCCGAGCACGGTGCAGACCGCGTCCACGGTGGTGAGGGCCAAGGGCGGCGGCTGCAGGTAGCCCGCGGGGTTGAGGGTGGGGTAGAGGGGTTTGGGCGGGTTCACCGGTCGCCCTTGGGCGTCGGCGACCAGGAGTACATCCGGCGGGCTGTAGAGTTCCATGGGCACCTTGTTGGCCTTGTCCTGCTGCGGCAGGCGGCTGATGTCATAAACCCCCACCGGCTTCAGGAAAGAGCACTTGTTGAGACGGCGTTCCATCATAGAGCGATACTGCAACACCTCGCTTTCATAGCCGCCCCACACCACACCGCCCTTGCGCACAGGCCGCAATCTCAGGTGGATGGAGTTATCCTGCCCGCTGGAAGCCACTTCCTGATAATCCAACGGGGCCGGCAAATCCACCACGTGCCTGATTTCCCCCAACAAAAATTGAAAGTTGGGGTTGGTGAACAATTCGGGCCTCTCCAAAGGGACAAAAAGGCTGCGGTACAAGGTTTCCCCATCGGCCTGGGCGCGGGCCACCACCTTTTCGGCCGGGAGTTCGGTGAGGAAGGAAATCCACGCCGAATCCGAAGCGTTTCGCCAATCTTCTAGGCGGAAATCGGACGGCAGTCGCAGTTTTTCTGCCGCGGCGCTTTCTTGCAGGCGGGTAAAACCTTGACGGTGGAAAAGGACATCCGCGGCCACGCAGCCTCGCTTTCCTATAAACTCAAAGGGCACGGGATGAACGGCCTCTTTGGAAAGATAATCCCCCAGCACGATGGCCTGCTTGAGCCCCACCAGTTGGGCTTCGGCCTGCGGGTCCACGCCCGCGATGAATATCGGCACCATGACGTCATCTATGAGAATGCCCTCAGGGGCTCCGTCCCAGATATTCGGTAAGGAGACGGGAGAAGGGCGCGGCAGGAAAAAGAAAGAGGTGTTCCGTTCCAGGGTATATTGCCTGACGCCGTCATCCAGCAGGAGATGCACGCGGAGTCGGTAAGCCTGCGCCTGGGTCCCCTCGAAGCGGTAGAACAGGTTGCCGGTAGCAGAAAGCGGCACATATCCTAATGGCGCGATGGGCGCGGCCACTTCCACTTCGGGCACCCGGCGGATGGCCGCCAACTGGGCAGGCGAAATGCCGCCCGCCTGGTTCAGCGCAAAGTTGGGCGCCACCAGCCCGTGCCTGACCTCAATGGAACGGCGGCTTCCGGCCGGGCGCACCAAAATGTCGTACGCCGGCCGCCAATAGCGCGAAAGGTCGCCCTGAGCCAGGGCGTCCGTCTGCTGCGCCGCGCTCAGCGCCAGCAGGCTGAGCAGGCTCAGCAGCGCGGCAACAATTCCGGCAAGAAAAGTTCGGTGGGACATGGTTGGGTAAAGTCGTTGGGTCGTTGGGTCGTTTGGTCGTTGGGTCGTT
>JALVYZ010000402.1 GCA_027037705.1 bacterium
GGCCACAGTTTTATTTTAGGACGACAGATGTGACAGGTACGATAAAGTTACCAGAGGGAGTAGAGATGGTGATGCCAGGAGATAATATACAGATGGAAGTGGAATTGATAACGCCGATAGCGATGGAAGAAGGGTTAAGATTTGCGATAAGAGAAGGTGGAAGGACAGTAGGAGCAGGTGTAGTTACTAAAATAATTGAATAAATTTAGATGAGGTAGCAATGGAAGGAAAAAAAATAAAAATAAAAATGAAAGCTTATGACCATGCGTTGTTGGATAGATCTGTTGAGAATATTGTAGCTACAGTGAAAAGAACAGGGACTAAAGTATCTGGTCCAATACCATTGCCAACTAAGATTAGAAGATATACTGTAATTAGAGCGCCACATAAATATAAAGATTCAAGAGAACAATTTGAAATGAGAATTCATAAAAGATTACTTTACATTTACAATCCGACACAAGAAACAATTGATGAATTAATGAAGCTTGATATTCCAGCAGGAGTAGATGTAGAAATTAAAACTTATTAAAGGGTAAAATCATGGAAATAGAAGGAATAATAGGAAAAAAAATAGGAATGACACATATTTTTAACCAAGAGGGTAATATTATACCAGTGACTGTTGTTGAAGCTGGACCATGTTATGTGATTCAGAAAAAGGAGAATTCAGTGCAGCTTGGATTTATCCCTCAAAAAATGCAGAGAGTTCCTAAACCTTTACAGGGACATTTCAAAAAAGCTGGTAAAGGTTGCTTTAAAGTTTTAAAAGAATTTAAAATAAAACCTGGTGATGAAATAAAACCTGGTGATGAAATTAAAATTTCAGACTTATTTAAACCTGGCGATTTTTTGCATGTTACTGGTAAGTCTAAGGGAAGAGGTTTTACAGGTGTTATGAAAAGATGGAATTTTAGTGGTGGAAGAGATTCTCATGGAGCAAAACAGGTTCATAGAAAAGGTGGATCTATTGGAATGAGTGCATATCCTGGAAGAGTTTTAAAAGGGAAAAAAATGCCAGGACATTATGGTAATGAAAAAGTTACTATTAAAAATCTTATGGTTGTAGATGTTAGAGAAAATGAAAATTTAATTTTTATAAAAGGTGCAATTCCTGGCCATAATAATTCAATTGTGTATTTAAGAAAACAATATTTTTAACCTGGAGTGAAAAATGCCAACTATTGATGTATATAATATGAATAAGGAAGTTGTTGAAAAGTTAGAATTAGATGATGCTATTTTTAATGGTGAAATAAAGTATCATTTAATGAAAGCTTATGTAGAATGGCAACTTGCTAAAAGAAGAAGTGGAAATGCTCATACGAAAACAAGAGGTGAAGTTAGAGGTGGTGGAAGAAAGCCATGGAGACAAAAAGGGACAGGAAGGGCAAGAGCAGGCTCTATTAGATCTCCATTATGGAAAGGTGGTGGAGTTGTTTTTGGACCACGTAAAAGAGATTGGAGTTTTAAGTTAAATAAAAAAGTTAAGAAAAATGCTATTAAATCAGCATTAAACTATAAATTAAAGAATAATTTAATCTATGTAATAGATAAATTAGAACTTCCAGAGATAAAAACAAAAAATGTTGTTGAATTTATGAAAAAATTTGAAATAGATTCTGTTTTATTTGTTGATATAGAGAATGAAAAATTAAAATTATCATCAAGAAACATCGTAAATGTAAAATATCTTGAAAATAATGGATTAAATGTATTTGATATTTTAAAACATGATTTCTTGGTAATTTCAAAAGATTCTCTTTTACAAGTAGAAGGAGCATTATCATGAAAATTAAAACTGAATACGATATAATAAAAAGACCTATTATTACTGAAAAATTGACTATGATTCAAGAAGAGAACCCAAATATAGTTGGATTTATTGTTGATAAAAGAGCAACAAAGCCAGAAATTAAAAAGGCTGTAGAAAAGATTTTTAATGTGAAAGTAAAAAAGGTAAGAGTTATTAATATGAAGCCAAAACCAAAAAGTCTTGGCAGATTCCAAGGTAGAAGCACAAGTTTTAAAAAGGCATATGTAATTTTAGAGAAAGGTGAAAAAATTAACTTTATTGAATAGACGAGGGGATTATGGGAATTAAAACATTTAAACCAATTACACCAGGATTAAGATTTAAAACTGTTTTAACAAAGGAAGAAATTACAAAACAAGAACCTGAAAAATCATTGACTATTTGGTTAAATAGAGGAAATGGAAGAAATAATTATGGAAGAATAACATGTAGACATCGTGGCGGAGGTCATAAAAGAAAATATAGAATTATAGACTTTAAACGAGATAAATTTGGCATACCTGCAAAGGTAGCTTCTATTGAATACGATCCAAATAGAAGTGCAAATATTGCGCTTTTACATTATGCAGATGGTGAAAAAAGATATATAATTGCACCTCATAACTTAAAAGTTGGAGATACAGTTGAAAGTGGTCCTGTTGCTGATATAAAAATTGGGAATGCATTGCCACTTGAAAATATACCAGTTGGTACAGTTATACATAATGTTGAGTTAACTCCTGGTAAAGGAGCTCAGATTGCAAGAGCTGCAGGTTCATTCTGCCAGCTAACAGGTAAAGAAGGAAATTACGCTATATTAAAAATGCCTTCTGGAGAATTGAGAAAAGTTCATTTAAAATGCATGGCAACAATAGGGCAGGTTGGTAATCTTGATTGGGAAAATGTTACAATAGGAAAAGCTGGTAGATCAAGATGGTTAGGAAGAAGACCTCATGTTAGAGGTGTTGCAATGAACCCTATTGACCATCCACTTGGTGGTGGTGAAGGAAGGTCATCTGGTGGAAGACATCCTTGTTCTCCATGGGGATGGAATACTAAAGGAATGAAAACAAGAAAAAATAAATTAACAGATAAATTTATAATTAAGAGGAGAAAATAAAAATGCCAAGGTCATTAAAGAAGGGACCATTTGTTGATTATCATTTATTAGAAAAAATCCAGAAATATGAAAGAGGTAAAAAAATAATAAATACTTACTCAAGAAGGTCTACTATAATTCCAGAAATGGTAGGTTTTACAATTGGTGTTCACAATGGAAGAAAGTTTATACCTGTTTATATAACTGAAGAAATGGTAGGGCATAAATTAGGAGAATTTGCGCCAACAAGAACTTTTTATGGGCATGCAGGAGACAAAAAGGCTAAAAAGAAAAAAGGAGCAAAGTAAATGGAAGCTAAAGCGAAATTAAGATATTTAAGAATGAGCCCAACAAAAGTTAGATATGTAGCTGATTTGATTAGAGGTAAAAATGTCAATGAAGCGTTAGCTATTTTAAATTTATCAATTAAAAAAGCTGCTAAACCTCTAAAGAAACTTCTTGAAAGTGCTATTTCAAATGCAAAAGAGACTGGAAAAATAGATATAGATAATTTAGTTGTGCATAAACTTCTTGTAGATGAGGGGCCTACTCTTAAAAGATTCAGGCCGCGAGCTATGGGAAGAGCAACAATGATAAGAAAAAGAACAAGCCATATTACTATAATCCTTAAAGAAGAATAGGAGGTGTATATTGGGACAGAAAGTTAATCCAATAGGTTTTAGATTAAAAATTTTAAAAGATTGGGATTCAAAGTGGTATAATGAAAAAAATTATACTAAATACTTACATGAAGACCTTGCTTTAAAGAAGTTTATAAAAAATAAGTACAAACATGCAGGTGTTGCAAAAGTAACTATTAAAAGAGTCTCAGAAAAAATAACTGTAACTATTCATACTGCACGACCAGGTTTGGTAATTGGGAAAAAAGGTGCAGAAATTGATAGAACAAAAGAAGAGATAAAGAAAAAATTTAATATAGATCCTTATTTAAATATTTTTGAAGTAAAAATACCAGAAACAAATGCGCAATTAGTAGCAGAAAATGTTGCTTATCAAATTGAAAGAAGAGTCTCTTTTAGAAGAGCAATGAAAAGAAGTGTTATGAATGCAAGAAAATTTGGAGTTGAAGGTATAAAAGTTATGGTTGCTGGTAGGTTAGCTGGAGCTGAAATGGCAAGAACTGAATGGTACAGGGAAGGAAGAGTCCCTTTACAAACATTGAGAGCAGACATAGATTATGGCTTTGCTGAAGCAATGACAACATATGGAGTAATAGGTGTAAAAGTCTGGATTTTCCATGGAGAAAAAATTCCAAAAGGTGAAACAAATATCAAGCTATAGAAGGAGAATGAAAAATGTTAATGCCTAAAAAAGTTAAATATAGAAAACAACAAAAAGGTAGAATAAAAGGGATTGCAACGAGAGGGAATACATTAAATTTTGGTTCATACGGTTTACAAGCCTTAGAACACGGAAAAATTACACAAAGACAAATAGAAGCAGCAAGAATTGCTATGACAAGACATGCTAAAAGAGGTGGTAAAATTTGGATTAGAATATTTCCTCATAAACCTATTACAAAAAAACCTCTTGAAACAAGAATGGGAAAAGGTAAAGGTGCAGTTGAGTACTGGGTAGCTCCAGTAAAAAGAGGAACAGTATTATATGAAATAGATGGAGTTCCTGAAAATGTGGCTTTAGAAGCATTAAGACTTGCATCACATAAATTACCTATAAAGACTAAAATTATTACCAGAGAGGATTATTAAAAATGAAATGGAAAGATTATAAAACTGAAATAAGAAATCTATCTGTGAAGGATTTAAGAGCTAAGATAGTTGAATTAAAAAAAGAATTATTTAATTTAAGATTTCAACACTCAATAGGTGAGCTTGCACAAACTACTAATTTAAGGAATACAAAGAAAAAAATTGCAATAGCAATGACAATATTAAATGAAAAGTTAAGAGAGGAAAAAGATGGTAAACGTTAGTGAATTATTAAAAGGAAATGGAAAACAATTGACAGGTATTGTAGTTAGTAATAAACCAGATAAAACTGTAGTTGTAAAAGTTGAAAGAGTTCAGAGACATCCTCTTTATGGTAAAAGAATTAAAAAACATAAAAAATTTATGGCTCATGATGAAAATAATGAATGCCAAATAGGAGATAAAGTTTTAATTAAAGAATGTCGTCCATTAAGTAAAAGAAAAAGATGGGTTTTAGTTAAAATTTTAGAAAGAAAAGAGATTTAATATAGGAGTCAAAAATGATTCAGACGGAAAGTAGATTAAAGGTTGCTGATAATAGTGGTGCAAAAGAAGTAATGTGTATCAAAGTATTAGGCGGTACAAGAAAAAGATATGCAACAATCGGTGATGTAATTGTTGTATCTGTTAAAGATGCAGTTCCTCATACAAAGGTAAAAAAAGGAGATGTCTTTAAAGCTGTTATTGTGAGAACAAAAAAAGAAGTTAGAAGGAAAGATGGTTCTTATATAAGATTTGATGAAAATGCAGCTGTTTTACTGAATAATCAATTTGAGCCTATAGGAACAAGAATTTTTGGACCTGTGGCGAGAGAGTTAAGACAGAAAAATTTTATGAAAATTATTTCTCTTGCACCAGAGGTATTGTAAAAGGAGATAAAGATGAGACCAAAGTTCCATGTTAAAAAAGATGATACAGTAATGGTATTAACAGGTAAAGATAAAGGGAAAACAGGTAAAATTTTAAAAGTTATACCTAAAAAAATGAGAGTTATTGTTGAAGGTGTTAATATTGTAAAAAAACATCAAAAACCAACACAGGCTAATCCAGAAGGTGGAATTATAACAAAAGAAGCACCTATACATGTTTCAAATGTTTTACTTTTTTGTCCAAAATGTGCGAAAGGAGTAAGAACAAAAAAGAAAATTGAAGGTGATAAAAAAGTTAGAGTCTGTGTTAAATGTGGAAATGAATTTGATTAATCAGGAGGAATAAATGTCAAGGTTATATGAATTATATAAAAATGAAGTAGTTCCAAAATTAATGAAAGAATTTGGATATAAAAGTATAATGGAAGTTCCTAAATTGCATAAAGTTGTTTTAAATATGGGAGTAGGTGAAGCTGTTCAAAACATTAAGGTTTTGGATAATGCTGTAGAGGAGTTAACATTAATTGCAGGACAGAGAGCTGTTATAAGAAGAGCAAAAAAATCTGTTGCTACATTTAAATTAAGAAAAGGGATGCCTATTGGTTGTATGGTTACTTTAAGAAAAAAGAAAATGTATGATTTTTTAGATAAACTTATGAATATTGCTTTGCCAAGAGTTAAAGATTTTAGAGGAGTTAGTCCAAAATCTTTTGATGGAAGAGGTAATTATTCTCTTGGGATAAGGGAGCATACAATTTTCCCTGAAATAGATTATGATAAAATAGATAAAATTAAAGGACTTGGAATTAATATTATAACAACAGCAAAGACAGATGAGGAAGCTAAAAAATTATTAGAATATTTAGGAATGCCATTTAGGAGTTAAAAACAGTCGGGAGTTATTTAATGGAAAATAAAAAAACTTTTTACAAGCTAATAAACCCGAACCACGAATCACAAATAACGAATTATTAATAACATAAAGGAGGAAAAATTGGCAAAAAAATCTTGGATTGCAAGACATAAAAAACCTAAAAAATTTAAAGTTAGAGAATATAATAGATGCCCTTTATGCGGTAGAGCAAGGGCTTATTTAAGAGATTTTAATATGTG
>JALVYZ010000403.1 GCA_027037705.1 bacterium
TGATAAAGCAGTTATGGATAAAAGATTGAGATCTCTTGGATATAGAGAAATAAAATTTATTAAAGAAACTTTTTTGGCAAAAAAAGGGGAAAAAGCAAGAGGACATGAATTTCATTATTCTTATTTATTAGATCAAGGAGAAAAACTTGAAAAAATTTACAAAATTACATCTAAAACATCTTCCCATTTCACTTCAGAAGGATATATTTACAAAAATTGTTTAGGAAGTTATATTCACCTCCATTTTGGTAGCCTAAAACATTGTTTAAATTTTATTTGACTTTTTTAATAATTATTGTTAAGTATAATTTAAACATTTAAATTATATTGAAGAGGCTGCTATGAGATTATTAAAGAATTACATTAATGGTAAATGGGTAGAATCAAAAGGAGAATTTTGTTATGAAGTTGTGAATTCTGCTACTGCAGAGACAATTGCAAAGGTGCCTGAGAGTACAGATGATGAGATAAATTCAGCAATTGAAGCAGCAAAAAAGGCATTTTATAACTGGAAAAATTTTCCACCACACAGACGTGGACAGTTAATGACTGATATCAGGAATATCCTTTACCAAAACAGAGAGGAGCTTGCAAAAATTGTTGTTGAGGAGCATGGTAAAACATTAAAAGATGCAAATGGTGAGTTAACAAGGGCTTTTGAGTATGTTGAACATACATGCGGAATTGCAGAGCTTATGAAGGGACAATATTCTGAAAATGTTGGCACAGGAGTTGACACATATTACATTAGAGAACCTCTTGGAGTTTTTGCAATTATTCCACCATTTAATTTTCCTGCAATGATTTCCCTATATTTTTGCTGGGCAATTGCTTGTGGAAACTCTGTAATAATTAAACCGAGTGAAATCTGTCCATTAACAATAAATAGAATAATTGAGCTAATTGAAAATGTGGAAATTCCAGATGGAGTTATAAACATTGTCCATGGAGGAGCAGAGGTGGGAAATAAAATAGTTACCCATCCTGATGTTGCTGGAGTGAGTTTTGTTGGTTCTTCAAAAGTTGCAAAAATTGTGTATGAAAATGCATCCAAACATGGGAAAAGAGCTCAATGTCAGGGTGGAGCAAAAAATCATATATACATTTATAAAGATGCAATATTATCTGCAATTATTCCCAATGTTGTATCATCATGTTTTGGACACTCATCTCAGAGATGTTTTGCAGCTTCAAATATTTTAATTGATGAAGATATTTATGATGAGTTTATGGAGAAATTTATAACTCAGGTTAATAATTTGAAAGTTGGATATGGAATGGATGATAATGTTGATATGGGGCCAGTTGTTAGTAAAAAAGCTCTTCAAAATCTTCTTAACTGGATTGAAAAGGGATTAAATGAGGGAGCAAAACTAATTATTGATGGAAGAGGGGTAAAAGTTTATAATTATCCAGATGGATTCTTTTTAGGTCCTACTGTTTTTGAAGCTGAACCAAATATGGAAATTTTTAAAGAGGAGATTTTTGGGCCAGTGAGATGTGTAAAAAAGGTAAAAGATTTTTTTGAAGCTGTGGATATAATAAACTCAAGTAAATATGGTCATACATCAGCAATTTACACAGAAAATGGTGGTATAGCAAGAGAATTTGTAAGAAGATGTAACACTGGACAGGTGGGAATCAATGTTGGCACTCCAGCTCCAATAGCTTTTTATCCTGTTGGTGGAAGAAAAATTTCTTTCTATGGGTCATTAAGAGGTAGAGCAAATGATGCAATAGACTTTTATACTGACAAAAAATTAATAGTATCAACATGGCACACAGTGAGGATAACAGATGGATATAGGTTCTAAATTAAAAGCTTTAAGAGAGGAAAAGGGCTTAACAATTAAAAAACTTGCTGAATTAACAGGTTGCACAACTTCAATGATATCTCAAATTGAGCATGGAAAAAGTGAACCCTCAATTTCAA
>JALVYZ010000404.1 GCA_027037705.1 bacterium
CTACAACAAGATACTTTTCTGGAATGTTTATAATTTTAAATTTGAAAACTTTTGCAACTGATTCAAATAAAATTCCAGCATCTACAACATTCATTTTTAAATAATTTGCAATCTGTGCTACATTTGTAGCTTTTATAATACAATTATCTTCAATAGCTTCCACAACTTTTTCTGGTAACTTATTTTTTATTTTTAGATACAATTTACCTAATGCCATTGTATTTTCATTGCCAAGAGCTATTTTTATTCTGTTTTTATATAAATCTTTAAAGTCTGATACTTTTTCTCTTCCTCTTTTTGATATTCCAAAAACTGGAATCTGTTTAATAAAATCTTTTGAGTAATAGACTATATTCTTTTTACTTGCTTCAATTTCAAAATATTTTGCACCTGGTAAATAAAGATCACCTTTTTTTGATAAGATTATCTTTTGAAGTAAAATTTGCGACCCTCCAGATATTATAATTATATTAATATTTTCATTTTTATTTTCATAAAGATTAGAAATTTCTTTTGCTGGTTTTATAAAAGCTGAGCCAATATACCAATATAAATTATATGAGTAGCAAGTAGAATAAGTTACAAATATTAATGTGATTTGAAGCAGAATCTTTTTAAATTTAATAATTTTGCAGCTCCTGCTATAGTAGTTCCATAAAATATATAATTTTTTGATAACTTAATTATATCATCAATTGTGTCATTGACAATTGTAGAACCTGTAGCCACTACTAAATCTGATCGAGGCACGATTTTTTTTAAAAATATTTTAGAATTTTTTATCTTCACTCCATTAAAAATTTTATCAAAGTTTTTAATGTTTAAATCTAAAATCTCAATTGAATTTGGTCCAAATTTATTAATAAAAGCTTCTGCAAATGCTGGCTGCATCCCAACAAGTGTTATCTTTTTTATTGAGAAATTTTCTGAAATATAATCGACAATTTCATTAGCACATTCTTCAGGTTCATTATCCTTACAATGAATACTATTATCTATTAAATTTAAATATCTTAAAATTGCATTCAATGCACTTATAAATAATGCTCTTTCTCTATTATTGTCTAATTCCATTTCTAAAATTTTATTAACTGTTCCAGAAAAAACAAAAGGCTCATCTGTATATGCTTGACCCTTAGCTCCTTTAAATTCTGCTTGAATAAGAACTTCTTTACCTTGTAATAATGGGAAATCATTCCTTTGAGGATAACCAATTGCCTCTTCTGGTTTTAAAGGTTTCATTTTTATTTCAACTTTTTCATTATAAAGCTTATGGTTCTTTACTAATTTTCTAAATTCCTCTCTAACCTTATTTAATATTGTCAATTTACTCCCTCTTTCAAAGATAATAAATCTTTTTCTAAAAAACCAATTTCTATAAAATCACCTTGGGATAAATTTATTTCTGGTTTTACCGAAATAATTTTTAAATCACCATTTTGTAAAACTATTTCATAATGTAGACCTTTCCTTTTAACTTTTTTAACTTTAGCTTTCACTTTTATACATTCAAAATCAGGATTTATAAAAATATTTTCCTCTTTAACAGCAATAAAATTCTCATTGATATTTGGGTGAATGTTGAAAATCTTTATAAAATCATTTTTCTTCCATATATTTCTAATATTTAAAATTTTTGCAGTTTCTAAATATTCTGGATGATTAAAAATCTTATCTGCACTTCCATGTTCAATTATTCTTCCATTATTAATTACAAATACCTCTTTTCCCATAATAAAAGCATCTTCAAAATCATGTGTTACAAAAACAGCATTTTTCCCAGTTTCATCAATAATATCTATAACTGTATCTCTTAGCTTATCTCTAATAACTTTATCCAAAGAACTAAAAGGTTCATCAAAAAGCAATAAATCAGGGTTAATTAAAATTGCTCTTGCAAATGCCACTCTCTGTTTTTCCCCACCAGATA
>JALVYZ010000405.1:0-364 GCA_027037705.1 bacterium
CGGGTACTCACAGGGGACTGCCGGCGATAAGCCGGAGGAAGGAGGGGATGACGTCAGGTCAGTATGCCCTTTATGCCCTGGGCTACACAGGCGCTACAGTGGCAGGGACAATGGGAAGCGAAGCCGTAAGGTGGAGCAAATCCCAAAAACCCTGTCGTGGTGCGGATTGGGGGTTGCAACTCACCCCCATGAAGGCGGAATCGGTAGTAATGGCGAATCAGCAATGTCGCCGTGAATACGTTCCCGGGTCTTGTACACACCGCCCGTCACGCCACGGGAGTCGGGTCTGTCGGAAGTCCCCGGGCTAACCGGCCTTCGGGCCGGAGGCAGGGGCCGATGACAGGTCCGGCAACTGGGGCGAAGT
>JALVYZ010000405.1:374-1928 GCA_027037705.1 bacterium
TTCGAGTCCACCAAGGCCCATTACTTTATCAGTGGGGACGTAGCTCAGCTGGGAGAGCATCTGCTTTGCACGCAGAAGGTCAGGGGTTCGAGTCCCCTCGTCTCCATATATCAGGCTACTTGGCAATAGAATAAGGGGAAGAGTCATTAGGAAGTAAGAATAGGCCAAGCTGCTAAGGGTCCATGGTGGATGCCTCGGCAGCCAGAAGGGATGAAGGGCGTGGCAAGCTGCGATAAGCCACGGGGAGCCGCAAGCAGGCTATGATCCGTGGATTCCCGAATGGGGAAACCCGACGGGTTAATAGCCCGTCATCCTGCTTTTTGCAGGAGCCTAACCGGGTGAAGCAAAACCTTTTAGTAGCCCGAGGAAAAGAAACCGAATGGGATTCCCTAAGTAGCGGCGAGCGAACGGGGAACAGCCTAAACCGTGCGGGTGCCATGGCGGTGGCCTTAGCCCGTACGGGGTAGTGGGATGTATCCGGAGGAGTCCACCGGCTCCTCGGGGAGTTACAAAACCCTCAGGTAGCAGAAGCAGGTGGAATACCTGCGCCATAGAGGGTGAAAGCCCCGTATGCTAAACCTGCAGGGTCTCCCTGGGATACACTCCCGAGTACAACCGCCCCCGTGAAAGGTGGTTGGAATCCGCCCGGACCACCGGGTAAGGCTAAATATTCCTGGCTGACCGATAGCGCATAGTACCGTGAGGGAAAGGTGAAAAGAACCCCGGAAGGGGAGTGAAATAGAACCTGAAACCATGGACCTACAAGCCAGTGGGAGGGCTATGTCCTCTTGGACATGCCTGACTGCGTGCCTCTTGGAAAATGAGCCAGGGAGTTGTCCTCAGGGGCAAGGTTAAGCCGACTCAGGCGAAGCCGTAGGGAAACCGAGTCCGAATAGGGCGCTTTAGTCCCTGGGGGCAGACGCGAAGCGGAACGATCTATCCATGGCCAGGGTGAAGGACGGGTAACACCGTCTGGAGGCCCGAACCGGTCGGTGCTTCAACACCGTCGGATGAGCTGTGGATAGGGGTGAAAAGCCAATCGCGTTCCGTGATAGCTCGTTCTCCCCGAAATGCATCGAAGTGCAGCGTCCGGCGTTCCTTCCCGGAGGTAGAGATACTGATTGGGCTAGGGCCCCGAAAGGGGTACCGAACCCAACCAAACTCCGAATGCCGGGATAGGTAGCCGGGCAGTGAGTCCATGGGGGATCAGCTCCATGGACGAGAGGGAAACAACCCAGACCGCCAGCTAAGGTCCCTAAGTGCACGCTAAGTGGAGAAGGAGGTAGAGCTCCTAAGACAGCGAGGAGGTTGGCTTAGAGGCAGCCATCCTTTAAAGAGTGCGTAACAGCTCACTCGTCGAGGGGCTCTGCGCCGAAAATTTAGCGGGGCTTAAGCGTGCCACCGAAGCTGCGGGCTCTGCTTTTAGCAGAGCGGTAGGGGAGCGTACCCAGCGGGATGAAGTCCTACCGTAAGGAGGGATGGACTGCTGGGTAGTGAGAATCCTGGCATGAGTAGCAGCGAAGGCAGGTGAGAAACCTGCCTTCGCTGCTACTC
>JALVYZ010000406.1 GCA_027037705.1 bacterium
CCTAAATGAACTAACGATATTAAACTAATCCACTTTTTAAATTCTTTCTCCCCTAATAATGCTAATGCATGTCTTACTGATTCTATTTTACTCCTGAATCCAAAAAAAGGAGAATTTACATATCTTAGTAATTTTATCGGTAAAGAAACATCCCTCTTTAACATTTTTTCAATTTTTCTAAAATCTAAATCAGGTTTTGATGCTTCATTAATAAGTTGTAAATAAACGATTTTGTTTTCAGGAATTTTTCTGCCTTTTATTAATTGGGGTTTAGAGAAAAAATAACCTTGAAAAAGTTCATATCCCAACTCTTTTCCAATATTATAATCTTCAATTGTTTCAACTTTTTCAGCTAAAAATTTTATATTATACTTTTTAAATTCCTTAACAACTCTTGCCCTATCATCATTTAAAGGCAGTTCAAGAAAATCAACTTTTATAATATCTGCTAATTCAACAAATAGTAATAGATGTTCCTGAAAGATGAAATCATCAATAGCAATAATATATCCTTTGTTTTTAAGATTTTTAATGATTTTTAAGAAACTTTCGTCAGGATGGATATCTTCAAGAATTTCAATAACAACAATATCTTTTGGAAGAAGGGAAGGGAATTCTTTTTCAATTAATTCTTTAGTGAAATTAATAAAAGCTTTTTTATTTTCAACTATTTTTAAAATACCTTCTTGAATAAATGTGTTTATTATTACATCTACTGTCGCTGAATCTGGGTCTATTGAATTATATATATTTTTTATGCTACCTCTATAAAGTAATTCATAGCCATATACTTTCTTTTTTGTATCAAATATTGGTTGTCTTGCTAAAAAATATTCCATTTGTTTTATTTTTAATATATTTTTTCTTACAATTTGTCAATATTTATAAAACAATTTTTTACCCAATAATAAAGTAATGGCACAACTATAAGAGTTAAAATAGTGGATACAATTGTTCCAGTCATCATTGAAACTCCAAGACCTGAAAAAATGGGATCTGGGAGCATAAAAAGAGCTCCTATAACAACTGTAAGTGAAGTTAAAACTACGGGCCTTGTTCTTATTGCTCCAGCCTCTATAACAGAATCTTTTAAACTTTTACCATTTTTTAAAGCTATATCTATAAAATCAATAAGAAGAATTGAATTTCTTACCATAATCCCTGCTAATGCAATAAAGCCAATCATAGATGTAGCAGTAAAAAATTTATTAAAGATTAAATGTCCTGGTAGAATTCCAATAAGAGTTAATGGGATAGGTACCATCATAATAATAGGATTTATATAAGATTTAAACCAAGCTGCTAATATTAAATATAAAATTATCATAACAACACCAAATGCAAGTCCTAAATCTCTAAAAACTTCATAGGTTATTTGCCATTCGCCATCCCATTTCATACTAATATTAAAAGTATTATCAGGTAAAGAAGTAAAGTATTGTTTTATTTTTAATTTTTCTATTTCTTTCATCATTTTTAACATTGCATAAACAGGACTTTCTTCTTTGCCTGAAACATCCCCAATAACATAGGTAACTTTTTTTAAATTTTTATGATAAATAGGTTTTGTTTTGTTTATTTTTTTTATAGATATAAGCTCTGATAATGGAATTAATTTTCCTGATTTTGATAAAAGCTTTATATTTTTTAAAGTATTAATTGAATTTCTATCACTTTCTTTCAAGATTATTTTAATAGATTCTGCCTCTCTTGAATTTGAATGTAATAACCCAATTGGAAGTCCAGTGGTATAAATTTTTAAGGTATTGACAATTGATTGAATAGGAATTCCATAAATTTCTGATTTTGTCTTATTTATCTTAAACTCATATTCTGTGACATTATCTTCTACATACCAATCCACATCAACTACACCAGGAGTATGAAGAAAAATATTTTTTATTTTTTTAGCAATTTCTAATCTTTTAGCATCATTATCTCCGTAAACTTCAGCAACAAGTGTTGAAAGCACAGGTGGCCCTGGCGGAATTTCAGCTATTTTAATTCTTGCATTATATTTTTTTGCAACTGGGGTTAATATTTTTCTTATTCTTTTAGCAATATCATGACTTTTTAATTCCCTTTTACTTTTATCAACCAAATTTACTGCTATATCAGCCTGATATGGTTCTTTTCTTAAATAATAATGTCTTACAAGTCCATTAAAATTAAAAGGACTTGAAGTTCCTGTATAAATTTGAAAATTTTTAATTTCTTTTATAGTTTTCAATTTATATGCTAAAATTTTTGCAACTTTATGTGTTTCTTCAAGTGAAGTGTATGTTGGCATATCAATAATAACCTGTATTTCATTTTTATTGTCAAATGGTAACATTTTCATTATAACTGACTTTGTTGGAATAAAAAGAATACTACCTATAAACAATAAAGCTATTATCAATAAAAAAATTATTGATTTTATTTTTGAAGACAATAAAAAAGAAAAAATATTTTTATAAATATTATAAAGAACTTCTGATTTTTTTTCTTTTTTTACTTTTTTAGGAAGTAATTTCATTGTTAACCATGGACTAATTGTAAGAGCAATTAATAATGAAAATATCATTGATAAAGTTGCACCTTCAGGCATTGGTTTCATGTATGGTCCCATTAAACCTCTTACAAATGCCATAGGATATATTGCTATAATTACAGTTAATGTTGCTAAAATTGTTGGATTCCCAACTTCACCAACAGCTTGAATAGCGTCTTTAAAATTTAATTTTCCTTTAATAGAAAGATGTCTTTCAATATTTTCAACTACAATAATAGCATCATCAACAACAATACCTGTTACAAATATAAGAGCAAATAATGTTACTCTATTTAAAGTATAACCAAAAAGGTAATATATAAACAATGTTAAAGCGAAAGTTACAGGAACAGTAATAAATGTTACAATTCCAGCTCTTAAACCTATAAATAATGTAACAACTAATAGAACAGAAATTATTGCACCACTTAGATGTTCTAATAATGTTATCACTTTATCTAATGCTGATTTCCCATAATTTCTTGTAATTTGATATTCAATTCCATTAGGTAATAAATTTTCTCTTAACAATTTCAACTTTTTAATTATTTTATCGCAAACAACTACTGTATCATAGCCTTTTTTTTTGGCTATTGATAATGTTACAGCAGGAAATATATGATTTTCAGAATAAGTTTCAACATAATTTTCCTTTTTGCGGTTATATGGATATACTTTTGCAATATTTTTTAAATATATAACTTTTCCGTTTCTTACACCAACAACGATATTTTCAATCTCCTTAATTGAATGAAAAAAATTGGATACTTTTATTGTATAATTTTTATTATTGTTAGTTAATAATGGAGAAAAAGATTGTTGATTTTCTCCCTGCAAGGATTTTATTATTGAAAAAATATCAATATGATATTGGTTTAATTTTGATAAATCAGGTTCAATTGTAACATCACCTTTTATCCCACCAGTTAAAGTACATTGAGCTACTCCATTTATTTCAGATAATTTTCTTCCTACTTCAGCTGCTAATTTTCTTAAATATAAACCATCATATTTTTTAGAATAAAATGTAATTGCAATTTGTGGAACCTGGTTAATTGACATATTTTTTATTAAAGGATAGAGTACCCCTTGTGGCATTCTATCCATATTATAGCGAATTTTGGTGTATAATTTTACAAGGGCTTTTTCTTCATCCATCCCGACTTTAAATCGCACAATAACTAATCCCATTTCATTTTTAGCTATTGAATAAACATATTTTACCCCTGGAATTTCCCACATAATTTTTTCAAGAGGTGAAGTAACTCTCTTTTCAACTTCTTTTGCATTTGCACCTGGATATGGGACAAATATATCAATCATTGGGACAACAATTTGAGGATCTTCTTCCTTAGGTGTGAGTAGTACAGCAAAAATCCCTATTAAAATTACTCCAACTATAATAATAGGAGTAATTTTTGAATCTATAAAAAGTTCAGTTATTTTTTCAGCTATTCCTCTTTTTTGCAATATTGATCCTTTTTAATTAGTTAACAATTTTGCAGGGAAAGTTATCTTTTAAATTATTTAAAGGTTCTATTATCAATAGATCACCATTATTCAGACCACTAATAACTTCGTATTTATTATTGTCAATTTTTTTAACTTTAAGGTATACTTTTATAATAGAATTTTCTTTAACAATGTATGTGTAATAAAAATCTTCGTATTTTTTTATAAATTTATTTTCTAAAATAATAGCTTTTTTCTTCCCTATTTCTATTAGTCCTTCTAAATATTCGCCATTTTTGAAAGATTTATTATTTAGATTAACTTTTACTAAAAATTGAGAAGTTTTATTGATATCTGGAGAAACATTTGTAATTTTATACAATTTTTTATTTATTATTAGATTATATCCTATCTTAATATTTGAAAAAAATTGTGATGGAACATAAAAATAACCTTGTTTTTGTTTTGATACAATTTTAATAATCGGCATTCCAATATTTATAAAATTTCCTGTATCAACAAATTTTTTAGTAACTATTCCAGAAATTGGAGATTTGACAAATCTATAATTTGCAACGACTTGAATAGATTTTATATTTTCAGAAACAGATTTTATTTCTTTTTTTGTCTGTAAAATTTTTAATTCACTTATCTCTAATAATTTTTTTGATTTTTCTAATTCTAATTTTGCATTTGTATAATTATTAAAAACTTTGTCATACTCTTGTCTTGTAATACTTTCAGATTTTAACAATTTTTTATATCTTAAAAATGTTTTTTCAGCGTATTCAAAATTTGATTTTGCTTGTAGGTAGGATTTTTTATCTATATTTAACATTTCTTTTAATTGTTTTAGACTAATTTTTAAAGCATTTAACTTTTCTTTTAAACTTTTTAATTTGTTAACAGTTTCTTGATTTTCTATCTCCGCGACAATTTCTCCTTTTTTAACATAGTCTCCTTCGTTATATTTAATATATTTTAAATAGCCATTAATTTTAGGAGAAATGTTCACTACTTCACTTGCTTTTACAAATCCAATGACCTTTATATAATTGGGAATAGTTTGTTCTGTAATTTTTTTTACTTTTACCTGTATTGGATTAATATTTTTTTCTGTTTTATCTTGCGTATTTTTATTTTCACATGAATAGTTTATTAATATTAATAAAAAAAATAACATAAAAAAGTTAAATTTTTTCAAACTTTCCTCCTAAAAATTAAAATTTTCCTGCCTTAAATAAAATTGTATAATATTTTAAAATTAAATTCCATTTAGCTTGAGATAGCTCTTTTAATGATGTCTTGTAATTTGTTTGCATATCAACTAAAGTAGTAATTCTTTCAAGTCCCTGATTAAATCTATTTTCACTTAATTCAAGAGCAATTTTATTTGATTTTACAAGAGATTTATAAGTATCATAACTAAATTTTGCATTTTCAAAATCTATTATTGCATCTTTGATTTCATTTTTAATTTGCTCTTCTTTTTCTAATAAGAGATTTTTCATTTTAAGATAATTTAATTTCGCTTTATTAATTTCAATATTATTTCTAAATCCATTAAAAATATTAAATTTTAGTTGTACTCCAAATGTTATACCTTCTTTATCTTTATCAAAAAAATCATGAGAATTTTTTTCGTAATTTGCAAATCCGTAAATACTTGGTAAATTTTCATTTTTATTTTTTCTTATCTCTATTTCAGATATTTTCAAATATTTTTTTAAGGCTACTATATCATTCCTATTATTAATAGCATAATTAATTAATTCATTTTCATTAATATTTTCATTATATTTGAAGTTAATTTTTTTTATTTCAAAATATTTTCCAGTTAATTGCTTTAAAGCATTTTTAGGTTTGTTCAGATTATTTTTTATGTTATTTAATTCTATTACTGCTTTTTTATAGTTATATTTAGCAAATAATAAATCCGATTTTAGACTAATTCCATTTTTATAAAAATTTGTAATGGTTTTTAAATAAGTTTCAGATTTGTCTTTAATATTATTTGCTATATCAATATAATCCATTATTTTATAGGCATCAATTAAAGTTTGAAAAATTTTAAATTTTATTTCTCTTTTTATTTCATTTAAAGAATTTAATTGTGCTTCGTAATTTAATTCTGCCTGTTTTTTGCTCAGTATAACATTTCCTTTTGAAAAAATAGGTTGTAACAATGAAATAATATATTGATGATTTTTTACATAAGGAGGATTAGCCATGTGTTCTGTATAATATTTCATTGTTAATTTTCCCTGTTTTGTTTTTAATAATGCTGAATTAGCGGGCTCATCTGTCTGGGTGAAAGAGTAATTAAAATTAATAACAGGTAGAAAATAAGATTTAGATAATTTAATGTTTTCTTTTGAATATTCTACTATTTTTTCATAAGATTTAATATAAAAATTATTTTTATATGCTGAATCTACAAGGATTTGAAAGTAATCTGAAGCATTTAAGGGGATAAAAATAAAAATTAAAAATATTATTGAAATAATTATTCTAATCATTTTTTAGTTGACTATACCATGTATCA
>JALVYZ010000407.1 GCA_027037705.1 bacterium
GGGAAATTCCTGATGTTAAATATGTTCAGGTTTTTGATTATGGAGCAACTCCTCTTTCAACAATAAAAGGAAATCTTGATATTTTAATAACTGGTGAAAATTTACATGAAATAGATAAAACTGGAGATGAAATTCTTAAAAAATGCTATGAAACCAAAGGATTGACTGCTTGTTCAAGAACATGGGATTATGATAAGATTTCTTACAATTTGGTCTATAATCCTAAAATTTTAAACTATTATCACATTACTCCTTATGACATTGCCTCACAGCTATCCACAAAAATAACAGGAAGTTTTGTATCATTGATGAATGTGAACAACGAAAATTCATTAAAAGTCAGATTGATTTATAAGCAGAATGAAAGAGATTTTTTAGATAAAATAAAATTTTTTTACATAGACACCCCAATGGGGAAAATTCCATTTTCAGCTGTTGCAAAATTGAAGAAAACAGTTGAGCCAACAATAATTTCAAGAGAAAAATTAAAATACTCTCTTGATGTTATTGGTTATAGAAGGAAAGCAGCAATAAGCCATATTGTCCATAGTTTTGATGAACAGATGAAAAATTTTAAAGTTCCCTATGGATATAAAATTTCTCATGAAGGAGATATGAAACAGATGAAAGACTCTTTAAAGAGAATGTTAAAAGGTTTTTTAATTGGTATTGTGTTGCTTTTTCTAACAATGGTGCCAATATTTCATTCATTTAAAGCTCCAGTTGCAATTTTAGTTGCAATACCTCTTTCTATGATTGGTGGAATACTTGCACTATTTTTGTGGAACTACCACAGAGCAATGCCAGCAATGATGGGATTAATACTACTTGCAGGTATTATTGTTAACAATTCAATATTGCTAATAGATTTTATTCAAGAAGCAATTAAAAGAGGAGTTAACATAAAAGAAGCTATCACTCAAAGCATTAAAATAAGAACAAGGCCTGTATTAATGACAGCATTTGGAACTGCTGTAGGAATGCTACCAATTGCAAGGGGACACGCACTTGGACTTGAAAGACTTGCACCACTTGGAGCTGTAGCTATTGGTGGTCTTATGGTTGGAACATTTTTAACATTAATCTATGTGCCTTTGTTTTATTATTTTATGTCAAGGAAGAAAAGTTGATAAGGCTGAAGGTTGAAGGCGGAAGGTAGAAGTAATAATAAAAAAAAGATAATTAAAAAATAGTATAAAAATATATTTATTATCAATCATTACATTATTCATAAATTATTTCCTCATCTTCAATAATTTTATTTATTTGTTTTTTGGTAATTTTCAATTGCTGAAAAATTCGTAAAAATTTCTACTCAAATATTTTTTACCTTTTTACCTTTTGATATTTTAAAATTTTTATATTCTATTCACAAAAAATATACAAAAATTGTGATTTAAATCTAAAATGATAATAAAACGAAAATTAAAGGATAAAATCTTATCAAATTTTTTCAAAAATAAAGTTATCATTATCTATGGAGCAAGGCAGGTTGGTAAAACTGTTCTTTTAAAGCAGTTAGAAAAAAGTATTAATGAAAAGATTCTGTGGTTAAATGGAGATGAGCCAGATGTTAGAGAGGAATTATCAAATGTCACTTCCACTCAGCTAAAATTAATTATTGGAAATCACAAAATAGTGTTTATTGATGAAGCTCAAAGAATAAAACATATTGGATTAACATTGAAATTAATAGTTGATAATTTTCCTGAAGTGCAAGTTGTAACTACAGGCTCAAGCTCTTTTGAACTTGCTGATGAAATAAAAGAGCCTTTAACAGGAAGAAAGTTTGAATATTTTTTGTATCCTTTGTCTTATGAAGAAATAATTGACCATTTTGGCTATATTGAGGCAAAACGTTATTTAAATTTTGTAAAATATGGCCTATATCCTGAAATAATAGTAAAAAATGAAAATGCAAAAGAAATACTTTACAATTTAAGTGACAGCTATTTGTATAAAGATTTATTAATCTATGAAGGTATAAAAAAACATTCACTTTTAGTAAAATTACTTCAGGCTCTTGCATTGCAAATAGGCAATGAAGTATCCTTTTTGGAATTAGCTTATCTATTAGGAGTGGATAAAAACACAGTTGAAAAATATCTAAATCTTCTTGAGCAAAGTTTTGTAATTTTTAGACTTAATGCATTAAGCAGGAACTTAAGAAACGAAATAAAAAAAGGGAAAAAATTTTATTTCTGGGATGTTGGAAAAAGAAATGCATTAATATCAAATTTAATGAACCTAATTTAAGACCTGATATTGGAGGATTATGGGAAAATTTTGTTATTTCAGAGAGGATAAAATATTTATAATGGTATTTTTGCAAATTTTTATTTCTTGCGATCAACAACTCAAAAAGAGATAGATTTTATAGAAGAGATAGGAGGAAAACTAAACATTTATGAAATAATATGGAATGAGAAGAAAAAAGCTAAAATCCCTTTAAGCTTTTCAAAAAATTACAATTTTGAAAATTTTAAAATCATTAACAGGAAAAACTTTTTTGAGATTTTAAATTAAATAAAAGCCTTAACAATGACTATATTTTGAATTTCAGCTCTATTACTAAAAAACAGGCAAAAAGATTTTTGATAAAATTTCAATTTAACTTTTTTCGCCTTCAACTTTCTACATTTCACTTTTGTTTTTGTATCACACTAATATATACACTCCACTCAATATAATTAAACTTCCACAAATCCTCTTTAAAATTAAAGTCCCTTTTGATTTTTCATTCCAGTTTAAATATCTTCTAACAATTTCTGTAAAAGTGCCAGCAAATACTATTACAGAACAGTGACCAATTGCATATACAATTAAAAGTAAAATTCCAAATAAAAATTTTTTTGTTGAAACATTAAATATTACTGCTAATAATGGAGCAAGGTATGCAAAAGTGCAAGGACCTAAAGCTACACCAAAAATTATTCCAAGCAAAAAAGCAGCAAATATACCATTTCCTGACTTATTAAAAAAGGATGTTCCAAATGAAAAATCTGGTAATTTTATAATTTCTATTAAATATAGCCCTATTAAAACAAATATTCCAGCTACAATTAAATTTCCTGTCTTTCCAATATCTCCAGCAATTCTCCCTGTTAGAGCAGTTATAAATCCTACAGCAATAATTGTTAAAAGTATTCCAATTGAAAAAATAAAAGAAATATAAAAAGCCTTCCTGGTTGAAACCTTTTCATGCTTATTCATAAATCCTACAATTAAAGGGATACTTGATAAATGGCATGGACTTAATAAAATGCTTAAAATTCCCCATAAAAATGCTGCAAAAAGTGATAAAAATCCACTTTTGGATAATGAAGTAGAAACAAAGGTAAAGATATCAGCAATCATTTGACTCCATACTTTCTAAAGATTTTTTCCACCTCTTCAAAGGGGATATATCCCTGATGACGGAAGAGTTCATTGCCATTTTTATCAAGTATAATTTGAGTGGGAATAACCTTAATTTTATACAGATATGCATAAGGTTTTCCTTCTTCAGTCCATACATCATAAAATAAAACTTTTACTTTTCCTTTATATTTTTCTCTAATTTTTTCCATAACAGGTTCCATCATTTTACAAGCTATACATTTAACTGATCCAAGGTCAATAAAGGTAAGGATATAGTTATCATCTTTGGGAGTTTCAGTTTTTTTAATCTTACTCTTACTATTATTTTCATTTTTATTATTACAGCCCTCCTGGAATGTTGAAATAAAGCATAATATTACGATAATAAAGATAATTTTTAAGTTAATTTTCATATTGCCTCCTTTTTTATTATGTGTAGATGCGTAAATGCGATAATTGTTATTAGTTGTAATTAGTAGTAATTTGTAGTAATTTATTGTTATCAACTATTCACCGTTCACGGTTCACGGTTCTATAATATCAACTAACCTCAACTAACAACTAACTAACTTTAACTAACCTCCAACTAACCTTCAATCAATATCTAAATTCCGGTATATTTGCTCCCCTGAGCTCAAAAACAGGCTTTCATTTTTCTTTAGTTGCATCTAACATCTTTTTTTTAAAAACATTCATCATAAATTTCAAAGCTTCTTTTTCATCCTTATCAGATATAATTCTTTCTGCCTCTATTATTTCATTTAATGAAAAAATAATCGAATATTTATCCTTCATTTAATTTTTCCTCCACCTTTTTTAAGGTTTCATCTATTAATTCTTTGCCTAATCTTAAATCGTGATTTTTAGTTACTCCTAACTCTGTAATTCTAATATGTTTTGTAAATTTCAAATTCTTTTCTTCAAGAGTTTTTTTAGCACAGTCAAGCTGACATCCATCAATTACTATAATATTATCTGCAGATTCTGTTGATTTTACAATCCCAGACACATTTCCTCCAATTCCTGCGAGGCAGAATAACTTTCCAGTTCCTTTTTCTGTTAAAATTATTCCTATTTCATTTGAAAGCTGGCCAACATTTGAGCCTCCAGCGCACGCAAAAATTAAAGTAGTTGTTGTTTCACAACAGCAACTATTGTTTTGCATTTTAAACCTCCTCATTTTATTGTATAAACGTAAATACGTTGATGCTTGTAACTAATTTGAATTTTGGATTTTGAATTAAAATTTTCCTTTATCATTCTTTCTTTCATCTTCAGCCTTAAAATTAGTGTTGGTGTTAGTGATGGTGTTAGTTTTTAAAAATTTTTCACTTTTCACTATTCATTTTCATTTATACTAACGACTCCCGACTCCGCACTCCAGACTCCACACTATTATTCCCTCAACTAACCTCAATAACCTTAACTAACCTTTAACTAACCTCCTAATCCTACCCCACAATCTTCCCAAAAATCATTCCTGATATAGTTGCCATAATAACAACTAATGACACATATGCTACAGTCTTTTTTGTTCCCATTACACTTCTTATAACAAGCATATTTGGTAGTGATAATGCTGGTCCAGCCAATAAAAGAGCCAAAGCTGGTCCTTTTCCCATTCCATTTGCAAGCAAGCCCTGTAAAATTGGGACCTCTGTTAATGTTGCAAAATACATAAATGCTCCTGCAACAGATGCAAATAGATTTGCTCCAAGGGAATTCCCTCCAACCATTGTTGAAATCCATCTTGATGGAATTATTCCACCATCTGTTGAATCTGGAGTTCCAAGACAGAAACCTGCAATTAACACACCAATTCCAAGTAGAGGTAATATCATTTTAGATAAATCATAAGTCTGGAAAAACCAGTCCTTCATATCATCTCCAGAAAGATTCAACACAATTGATAAGGTAATTGCACCTATTCCAAATGGAATCATTGGGTTTTTAAAAAGAAATGCTGCAATTATTACAGGAATTGTAGCTAATACGAGATGAAGTAATTTTATCCCATACCAAAGAATAAGTGTTATTCCAAGCAAAATAGCAAAAATTGTAGTTAATATCCATTTATTGGAATAGATTTCATACCATAAACCAGTATGTGAAATTGGTTTTCCCCAATTAGCAAATACTAAAATGGCAATCATAAATAAGAAGTAAAGTATTGTTTGCCAAATTGGTCTTGCCTCTTCAGTTTCTCCTATGAAAAGTCCACCTTTTTTATCAATATCCTCTTTAAAAATTATCTCCATTAAAATCCCAATTACAACACTGAAAAGAATAGCTCCAATAGCTCTTGCAATTCCAAGTTGATAGCCTAAAATTCTTGCAGTTAAAATAATTGCAAGAACATTGATCGCAGGACCAGAGTATAGAAATGCAGTTGCAGGTCCAAGTCCAGCTCCTCTTCTGTAAATGCCTGTAAATAATGGTAGAACTGTGCATGAGCAAACTGCTAAAATAGAACCAGAGATTGAAGCAACTGAATATGCAATTATTTTATTTGCCTGAGCACCAAGATATTTCATTACAGATTGCTGGGATACAAATACAGCAATTGCTCCTGCAATGAAAAATGCTGGAACAAGGCATAATATAACATGCTCTCTTGCATACCACCTTAATAATTTCAAACTTTCAAAAATAGCATTCTGAAATCTCTTATATTCAAGTGGAAGATTGTAACAAATTATGAAAACTATGAACATAATTAAAATATTTTTCAAAATTTGTTTCATGTTCATTTTTTTACTCCTTTAATGTGTTAATGCGTAGATGCGTAGATGCGTAGATGCGTAAATGAGTGAATGCATGTATGCGGTTAAATAATAATTTTGAATTTTGGATTTTGAATTAAAATTTTCCTTCATCCTTCTACCTTCCGCCTTCATCCTTAAAATTAGTGTTGGTGTTAGTGATGGTGTTAGTTTTTATCATTTTTTCATTATTCATTTTTCACTATTCACTATTCACAACATCAACTAACATTAACTAACCTCAACTAACTTCAACTAACATTCTATAGCCCATAGCCCAGTGCCTATAGCCCATTTATCAATTTTTCATTTTTCATTATTAATTATTCATTAATTTTATTTGCTCCAGACTCTGCACTCCCGACTCCCGACTATTTTTTCCCCAATCTCATTTTTCACA
>JALVYZ010000408.1 GCA_027037705.1 bacterium
ATTTATAGCTTTTTTGCCAATTTAAAAATAATTTAAGTTAAAACATCAAAAAATTCCTGTAGAATTAGCAAAAAATATGCCTTTTTATTGACTTTAAACTAAAACAAACTATTTTAATTTATATTACAAAAACACAGGAGGAGAAAATGAGAATCAAAGAATTAAGAGAAATTCAAGCATTAAACACACTGGTGTTTGAGACTCTTGGAAAACCTGAAGCAGAAAGAGAATTCAAGTTTGGGAGTTTAAAAAAATGGGGATTGGATTTAATTTTTGGGAAAAAAGATGGAAAAGAGTCTTATTTTACCACAGAATTTGGGAAAAGAAGGAAAGGAGATTCTTTTGAAGAAGATGGGAGCAAGTATGAAGTGTTAGAAATTCTCGATGAAATGCCTAAAAAGAAAAAGTTATATGCACACATTGAAATGATTAACGGAAGAGCTTATCTATATGGAGAGTTAAGGGAAAATGGAGAGAATGTTAAAATTATTCATCTCCCTGCAGCCTCAATGCTAATGGCTTTTTTAAAAAAACATAAGCTATTTAATGTAATTGAAGCATTGAGAAATGTAGGCACAGCCACAGAACTTGTAAAACAGAGAGGTCAAGAAGGAAAACCTTATCCTTTTGAAAAATTACCAAACATAGCAAAAAGATTTCTTAACGAAGCAAAAAAGGTTGAAAAGGAAGCTGGTTTTGGAAGAATTGCTCTCAGTTATTTTGGAGAAAATAAAGATAAAGACCCAAGATTCAGAGTTTCATGGCTACTTCCAACCATAGGTCTATTTGATATCAATATTTCAGAAAAAGTTGATAAAATTTTAGAAGCATTTAATTAAAAAAATAAAAGGAGGGTAGAACAATGAAAAGACCATCAATAGTTTTAATTGTTGTAACAATTGTAGCAATTTTTCTTGGATGGACAATAGGTTCATTTTTCACAGGAACAACAGTAGCCAAGGCTATCTCTTCAATTCCTGCATCACCAATTATTGTAGATGCCAAATATGATAAAGATAGCCATTCAATTGACTATTCTATTTTAAATCCAGGAGGAACAGAAATTACAATTATTCAACAGTCTTTTATTTTCAAACCTGGAAAAGAGAGTAAAGAAAAAGGTTATATTGTTTCAAATGTTCCTGCGAATTTAAAACTACCACCTGGAGTTGTCACAAAACTTCAATTAAGATTAAAAAAAGGCACTGAAAAGCTAAAACTTGGCGATATTGTATTATCAACCTTTAGCTATATCCATCCATTATCACCAGATGTTTACACAATTGCTCACTCCTTTGAAATGGGAAAGGTAAAAACCAAGAAAAAGGAGGTGAGTAAAAAATGAATAAAGAAAGAATCGTCTGGTGGGGAATCTTCATAATCTCGTTAATAATTTTATATTTGAGCATATTTTATATGTCTCTCTATGTTGCGTCTAATCCTGAAACATTTGCTTTTGTGTTTGGAGGGCTTGGATTCTGGTTATTTGCCAATAGATTAATTTTTGGATATGGTTCAATAGTAGACTCAATAAATAAATTTATTGAAGACAAGGAAATTGACAAAAAGAAACTTGCTGAAAAATCACATCATCATCTTTTAAATCTTGATGATTACTCAATTCCTGCTCTATTTATTTTATGGAAAGGCTCTATTGAACCATATAGATACACATACTATTTTGCCTTTTTCTTTACACTTGCTCTTGACCTTCTATTTGAAACCCATGTGCTATCAATGTCATACATAGCCATTGATATAAAAGCTTTTATGCTTGGTGCATCAATCCCAACCCTGCTTGTATGGGGACTTGACTTACTCTCAAATCACTACATAAACAAAATGCTGGCTAAAGTAGCTTAAATAAATCCCCTTCGTTACACACGAAGGGGATTTTTACAAAT